>NZ_JBYCLA010000065.1:0-6054 GCF_057473665.1 Mycobacterium sp. TH-M25 | reverse complement strand
ATCGGCTGGCTGGCCGGCCGCGATCACGAAGCCAGTCAACGGGTCTGGCGTGAACACCTCGCCGGCCTACCCGGCCCGACGCTGCTGGCTGCCGCGTTCGGCACCAAAGACACCATGCCCGCGCCCACCCTGCCGCAGCGCACCGAGTTGCAGTGGGGCGGCGCGGCCACGCAACGGCTGATCAGCGGTGCCCGCTCGCGCGGAATCACACTCAACACGCTGTTGCAGACGGCGTGGGCGCTGATTGTGTCGCGCCTGACCGACCGCGACGATGTGGTGTTCGGGGTCACGGTGTCCGGTCGGCCCGCCGAATTGGCCGGTGTCGAGACCATGGTCGGGCTGTTCATCAACACGGTCCCACTACGGGTACACCTCGATCAGGCAGTTGCGGTCGGTGCGTTGTGCTCCGAGGTGCAACGTGATTCGGCGACTCTGCGTGAACACGGCCACCTCGGTCATGCCCAGTTGCGGGCCATCGGCGGCGTCGGCGAGATGTACGACACCTTGCTGGTCTACGAGAATTTCCCGACCGTAGGCATGGCCGCCGGGGATGAGTTGGCCGGCACCGGCGTCACCTTCCGACCCGCTGCGGTGCAAAGCCTCACCCACTTCCCGATCGTGCTGGCCGCGCACCTGGCCGACGCGGGACTGGTCCTGATGGTCGAGGTCATCGACGGCGCGATCGGGACGACCACCGCCGAATCCCTCGGCGAACGACTCCTGGTCACCGCAGACCGGCTGCTGCAGCATTGGGATAGTCCGCTGCGAGACGTCAGCGTCCTGCTGGCCGATGAGGCCGTCCCGTCGGGCGCGAGTCCAGTGAAAACGCCTACCGTCCAGGCGATTCACACACGGTTCACCGCGGTCGCTGCCCGTACACCCGACAGCCCGGCTGTCACGTGGGCGGGCGGCACGCTGAGCTACGGTGAACTCGACGAGGCGGCCAACCGACTTGCGGGCGCGCTCGCTGCACGCGGTGTCGGCGCCGAAACCCCGGTGGCCATCCGGCTTTCCCGCGGCCCGCGCTACGTGGTGGCGATCCTGGCGACCCTGAAAGCCGGCGCGACGTATGTTCCCCTGGAACCGGGGATGCCCGCGGAGCGGGTGAATTCGATTCTGCGGCAAAGCGGCGCGACGATCGTGATCGACGACAGCTTCAACGCGGACGATCCCGGCCGCTTCCGGCCCGTCGAGGTCGACCCCGCGCAGGCCGCCTATGTGGTCTTCACGTCGGGAACCACCGGAGAACCTAAGGGCGTCATCGGAACTCACGCCGCGGTCGGTGCCTACGCCGACGACCACCTCGAGCGTGTGCTGCGACCCGCGGCGGCCCGGTTGGGTCGTCCGCTGTGCATCGCGCACGCCTGGTCGTTCGCCTTCGACGCGGCCTGGCAGCCACTGGTCGCCCTGCTCGACGGCCACGCGGTGCACGTCGTCGACGAACACACTCAGACGGATGCCGAGGCTTTGGTCGCCGCCATCGCCGAGCACGGTGTCGACATGATCGACACCACCCCGTCGATGTTTGCCCAACTGCGGTCGGCGGGACTGCTGACCCGCGTCCCGCTGGCTGTGCTCGCGCTCGGCGGCGAAGCGCTCGGCGCAAGTTCTTGGTCGTTCATTGGCGACCAATGCACCCGCACCGGGATGACGGCATTCAACTGCTACGGGCCCACCGAGACCACCGTCGAGGCCGTCGTGGCCGCCATCGACCACCACGTCGAACCGTCGATCGGGCACCCGACCGGTCCCACCCACGGCTACGTGCTGGACTCCGCGCTGCGCCCGGTGCCGCACGGCGTGGTGGGGGAGTTGTACCTCGGCGGAGCGCAATTGGCCCGTGGCTACCTGGGCCGTGCCCCCGAAACCGGGCAGCGCTTCGTCGCCAACCCCTTCGTTGCGGGGACGCGGATGTACCGCACCGGAGATTTGGTGCGCCGGCACGCCGACGGGTCACTGCGCTACGTGGGCCGAGCCGACGCGCAGGTGAAAATCCGCGGCCATCGGGTGGAGCCGAGCGAGGTCGCCGTCGTACTCGAGTCGCACCCAGACGTACGGCATGCCCGCGTGCTGGTACGCGAGCAGCACGGCGCACCGCGGCTGATTGCGTATGTGGCGGGCGTTTCGCCCTCGGTGCTCGAACTGCGCCGGATGCTGGTCGCCCGGCTGCCGCGGTACATGGTTCCGCAGCGCATCGTGATCGTCGAAGGCATTCCGCTGACCCCTAACGGAAAGCTAGACGAAGGCGCCTTGGCGGCAATGGATCCGGGCGCGTCAAGCGGGTTCGGCGGACTCGGGCCCGAAACCGAGACCGAGTCGGCGCTCCTCGAGGTGCTGACCGAGATCTTGCGCGTCGCCAGTGTCGATCCGAACGCGGACTTTCTCGAGCTGGGACTCGACAGCATTGTGGCGCTGTCGATTGTGCAGGCCGCCCGCCGTCGCGGTATTGCGCTGCGCGCCAGACTGATCCTGGAGTGCACCAGCGTACGTGAACTCGCCGCAGCCATAGACGCCGAAGCGGCCGCGGTGAGCCGGCCGGCGGCGTACACCGAGGCCGGCAGCGGCCCGATACCACTGCTGGCCAACGCACACTGGCTCTACGAAGTCGGTGAGCCGCGCAGGCTGGCGCAGGCTGAAGCGATTCGGTTGCCGGACGGCGTCACCGGCGAGCAGCTACGGTCGGTCTTGGCGACCATCATCGACGGCCACGAGGTGCTGCGCAGCCGCTTGGACCGCTCGACCATGACGCTGCATGCCGAACCGGTGAGTGAGATCCTCACCGAGATAATGGTTTCCGGTGACCTGAAGTCCGCCGTCGTCGCCCAGACCGCCCGAGCGATCGACAGTATCGATCCCGAGCGCGGAAAGCTGCTCGCGGCGGTGTGGTTGCGGCCACCGACCGGCCAGAGCGTGCTGGTGCTGACCGCCCACGTGCTGGCGCTGGACCCGGCGTCGTGGCAGGTGGTGCTCGGTGAACTCGACGCCGCCGTGCATGCCCTGATGGCCGGCGCCGCCCTTCGGCCGATGCGCGAGCACACCGGCTATCGACGCTGGGTCGAGCTGATGACCGCACGCGCGAAAGGGATCGACAGCGAACCGTATTGGACGAGGCAAGTTGCCGGCGATGATCCCGAACTGGGGCAACGGCGGTTGGTGCCGGTCCGTGACCGCGCGGCCGGGTTGCTGGTGCGGACGGCGATGCTCGACGTCGATGCCACCGCCCGCCTGCTGAAATCCGGCCTGCCGGTGTTCGACGTCCTGATCGCCGCCGCGTCGCGGATGATCACCCGGTGGCGTCAACAGCGCGGGCAGCCGACACCTCCGCCGTTGCTCGCGCTGGAGACCCACGGCCGGGCCGACGCGCTGTTCGACGACGCGGTCGATACGAGCGAAACCGTTGGGCTGCTGAGCGCGATCTATCCGCTGCGCGTCGACACCGACGACCCGCGACGGGTGCGCGAGCTACTGACGGCAATCCCCGGCGACGGTGTCGACTACGGGCTGCTGCGCTACCTGCGCGACGACACCGGCCGCCGCCTCGCCGCCTTCGACGGGCCGCAGCTGCTGTTGAACTACCTTGGTCGCGCCGATGTCGGCGGCACCAGCGGCCTGTGGCTGGACCGCAGTCTGCTGAACGGGGTGTCGCCGCTGCCCGAACCCGATCTGGCGGTCCGTTACGAGCTGAGCCTGGTGGCCACCGTGCTCGGCAGCGGCGAACACCAGGTGCTTGTGACCCAGTGGCGCGCGTTGCCCGACATCCTCGGCGATTCGGACATTGTTGCGTTGCAACAACTGTGGACAACCGCGATCGAAGAGATGGTGGTATGACCACGCTCGCCGTGCTGGGCGCGGGTGTGAAAGCGGTGGCGGTGGCCGCCAAGGCGCACGTGCTGCGTGAGATGGGTGTCGAGGCGCCGCAGGTGGTCGCGATCGAGCGGGCCGGGGTCGGCGCCAACTGGCAGGCCGGTGGCGGCTGGACCGACGGCGCGCAGCGACTGGGCACCAGCCCGGAAAAGGACGTCGGCTTTCCTTACCGCTCGTCACTGGTTTCGCGTCGTAATGCCGAACTCGATAAGCGGATGATCCGGCACAGTTGGCAGTCCTATCTGATCGCCACCGGTCAGTTCGCGCAGTGGATTGACCGCGGTCGGCCGGCGCCGACCCATCGGCGGTGGAGTCAGTACCTGAGTTGGGTGGCCGACGAGATCGGCATGTCGGTGGTGTACGGCGAGGTCGACCGCCTCGCCGTCGACGGTGAGCGGTGGGTGCTGCACACCGACGAAACAACCGTGCACGCCGACGGTTTGATGATCACCGGCCCCGGCCAAGCCGAGCGCTCGTTGCTGCCGGGCAATCCGCGGGTGCTCTCGATCGCGCAGTTCTGGCACCGCGCCGGACAACAGGACCGCATCGACGCCGAGCGGGTAGCGGTCATCGGCGGCGGCGAGACCGCCGCTGCGATGCTCAACGAGCTTTTCCGTCATCGGGTTTCGACCATCACGGTGATTTCACCCCAGGTGACGTTGTTCACCCGTGGCGAGAGTTTCTTCGAGAATGCGCTCTTCTCCGACCCCAGCGACTGGACCGCGCTAACGGCCGACGAGCGGCGCGACGCGATCGCCCGAACCGACCGCGGGGTATTCTCCGCCAACGTGCAGGACGCTTTGCTGGCCGACGATCGGATCCGGCACTTACGTGGGCGGGTGGCTCACGCGGTGGGTCGTAACGAGCAGATCAGGCTGACGCTGGCCACCAATCGGGGTAGCGAAAACTTAGAAACCGTACACGGTTTCGATCTGGTGATCGACGGGTCAGGTGCCGACCCGCTGTGGTTCACCTCGCTGTTCAGCCAGGACGCTCTCGACCTGCTGGAACTGGGCCTGGGCGGCGCGCTGACCGGCGAGCGTGTCCAGGAAGCCATCGGCCACGACCTGGCCGTTATCGACGTTTGGCCGAAGTTGTTCTTGCCCAACCTTGCCGGGCTCAAACAGGGACCCGGCTTTCCCAACCTCAGTTGCCTGGGTCTGCTATCGGATCGGGTGCTCGGCGCCGATCTGGGCTCCCATGCCACTTTTGCGAGCAACCCAGTATCGATCAGGAGAGATGATGAGCACCAATCCCTTCGATGACGAGGGCGGCACCTTCGTCGTTCTCGTCAACGACGAACAACAGCACAGCCTGTGGCCGACATTCGCCGACGTACCGGCCGGCTGGCGCAAGGTCTTCGGTGCAGCAGGACGCACGGAATGCCCTGCCTACGTGGAGGAGAACTGGACCGACATGCGGCCCCGAAGCCTCCGTGAGGCGATGGACCGCTGATGGCCCGCGGGCTCCAGGGTGCGATGCTGCGGGGCTTCGGTGCGCGCGACCACACCGCGACCGTCCTCGAAAGCGTGCAGCTGGCACCACACTTCGTGCGTATCCGGATGCAGTCAGCTACGCTGTTCTCCGACGCCCAGGCCGAGCCCGCGGCCTGGCTGCGGTTCTGGTTCCCTGATCCCGAGGGGTCGACCACCGAGTTCCAGCGTGCATACACGATCTCCGAAGCCGACCCGCCCGCCGGGCGTTTCGCCGTCGACGTGGTGTTGCACGACCCGGCCGGCCCGGCGTCCACCTGGGCGCGCACCGTCGAACCCGGCGCGACCATTGCGGTGATGTCGTTGATGGGCTCGTCGCGTTTCGACACACCCGACGAGCACCCGGCGGGCTACCTGTTGATCGGCGACGCGGCGTCGATTCCGGGTATCAACGGCATCATCGCCGTCGTCCCCGACGACGTGCCGATCGAGGTGTATCTCGAACAGCACGACGACAACGACCAGCAGATTCCGATCGCCGTGCACCCGCGACTGCGGCTGCACTGGGTAGGCCGGCGTGACCAGAAATCCCTGTCGTCGGCCATCGAAACCCGCGACTGGTCGGACTGGTATGCCTGGGCCACCCCGGAAGCCACCACGCTCAAGCACGTTCGGACCCGGCTGCGCGACTTCGGCTTCCCCAAATCCGAGATTCATGCCCAGGCCTACTGGAGCGCCGGACGCGAGATGGGTATTC
>NZ_JBYCLA010000064.1:0-9970 GCF_057473665.1 Mycobacterium sp. TH-M25 | reverse complement strand
CGCGGCGCACCCGCACCGGCCCAGCGGCCCACCAATCAACGAAACAGTGGCTCACCCAACAGCGGAACGGAGGCCCCCACCGAGCGTGATATCCACGTGTCGTCGTGATCGGGCCGAGATCATGACGAAGCATCGGCGGATGATCACGCTGCTGGCGATCGGGTTGGTGGGGCGCACCACACGCCGCACGGTGCTATCCATGCTCGCCGGGGTCGGGATGGCCGCATTGGTGTCGTTTCACTCGACCTGCCGATTCTTCCCCGCCTTTGGGACACCGGTCGGCTCGGGCTGGCCATCGCACGGCTGATCATCGACCGGTTACTTGACTCCGATGCGGCGATTACCGTCGCGTTCAATGACACCTTGTTTCGACGCTGAGGCAAAACGTCCACCACGCATTTTGGGCCCACGACGGCGCGGCGCAAGGACCGGCCAAACTCGGCCGGGCCAACCGGTGGGTGATCGCCTGCGCCGGGGCGTATACAGCGCCCTGGATCTGCAACCTGGCCACCGTGATCGCATCCGAAACCATCCCGATCGTGTACCACCACCACGCCCGCGAACACCCGCACGCCCTGGCTGCCGGTCTCGTTGGCGTACTCGGTGATCAGCACCCGCACTGATTGGCCGCCCGCCTGATCGAACTCGACGCCGGCGACATCGAAACACTGGTGACCGAGCGGCGGCACTCGCATCCCCGGCGCCACGGACATCCTCACCCTGCGCTGTCAAAAGGCCGGCGACCGCTGGCACTAAATCTGGTCACAACCACACAACCAGCCCCCGACTGCCGCCACCGGCTGACCAGCCAGCCGGCCGAACCACTTCAAGACCAATTTCAGCTACCGACAAATTTATCGCACACCCCCGGGCTGCCGCGCGCAAGCGCCGGCGGTGACCGACTAGCTGGCTAGCCAGCCGGCATGCGGGCCCTGGTCCGCCGCGAAGGAGATCGAACACTGGCACCGTCGCTGTGTGAGTAGCTGGCCGGCGACCGCTACAGGTCATCGCCACCTCGAGCCCGGTGGAGAGCCGCAACGCCTCGAAGCCCGCCGCCGAGTTCACGCCCGAGTAGAGGGGCTCATCCGCTGCGGCAAAGACGACACCGGCCTCGCCCACGTCGATTCCCAGCACCAAAGGAGGTGAACATTCCTCGACTCGTCCCCAGCTGAATAGCTACCCCGTCCGCGTCAAGGCTGACTCGGACCAGGGTGAATTTTTAGGCAAGTAAGACATAACACGTGCCAACCTGCGGTGATAATACTCACATTGACGGATGAACTGTGACTGCAGCCTCAATATGACTTCGACAACAATTTTGTATACGGTTTCGCGCCGGTGTTACGATGATATTACACACGATTAAGTCGAGTTGTTAGGAGGCGTTTCTTTGATGAATGTGTCATTCATTCGTAACGGCATTGCAGTAATCACGTGTCTCGTAGCAGGCGTATTTATCGCGATAGCAACACCAGC
The DNA here is from genome assembly GCF_057473665.1 of Mycobacterium sp. TH-M25. Classification (NCBI taxonomy): domain Bacteria; kingdom Bacillati; phylum Actinomycetota; class Actinomycetes; order Mycobacteriales; family Mycobacteriaceae; genus Mycobacterium; species Mycobacterium sp. TH-M25. The sequence goes on along the minus strand of NZ_JBYCLA010000064.1, from coordinate 8,494 downwards.
GATGGCCACGCCCGACGACACAAACAACCCAAACGTTCATGTCGATAACACGACTTCACGAGGGACGGGTACGTCTACCAAGGACGTTGCTCCGGTTCCAGGGCCCCAGCGGCCAACGAAATGCTTACTTGTTGGCGGCCCCTTGTCGTTGGTTTGTTTACCTCGATAGTGGATTTACTGACGTTTCCGGGATTTACTGACGCTGGGGACAAGCCCGCGGGTAGCCAGGCGCCGGTGGTGAAGACTTGGCGGAGGGCGTCGAGTTCGTCCAGGAGCCGCCGGACCTGCGTTGCTGGATGTTAACGTTAACTCGTCTCCAGTTGAATAGCTGCTCAAACTCCCCAACAGTTTACATTTGGCCAGCGTTTACGTCTGGCGGCACATAGGCTCCATACCTGTCGGGTTTATCGACCAGAGGCAGTCGCATGCCCGATATAGTGCCCGGAGGAACGCGCGCGATAAACACCAAATCGGCACTGGCGGTAACGGTAGCGATCGTGTGACCGGTACCCGCCACGGTGGTAACTTCCTGGGCCATCACATGCGTCACGATGTCGGAACCGAACTCGACGTTATGACAGCGTGGGCAGATCAGCATTGACGGGAACCAGCGAGATTTGCACACCAGACATCGCTGTACCTTCATTCAGCTCAGATCACCTCGAGGACTGCGGCATTTGCGCAAGCACCATGGCGATACAGCACCATCCCATAACCGGTTACCAACGCAATTCGCGCGTTTCGGACTTGACGTGCGCCCACTCGGCCCAATAGCTGATCGGTCGCCTCCACAATGAAGTGCAATCCGCCAGCAGCTCCGGCCTGCCCGGCCGATAATTGCCCACCCGAGGTGTTAACCGCCATCCCGTGGGCCAAACGAGCGTTGAGAAAGCTGACGAGGTCGTCGTCGGGAATGAACCCAAGGTCGCTGAGCTGCTCAATGACTATAACGGGGTAATCATCGTAAACTCCGACCACATCGACGTCGCGCGGACCTAACCCCGCATCATTCCACAGAGCATCACGCAAGGCGCGATGCCCCGTGAAGGTCCCCGGGCCTAACTGCTGGTCCGGATTATGAAGCGCCTTCACCGCTCGCAGTCGTACGGTGCGATTGTGCCCAGTCGCGACGACCACGGCATCAGCACCAGCAACCACGGGAACGCAGTCGAACTTTCGTAGCGGCGACGCAACCGTGGGTGCGGCTAGGTACTGGCGCAGGGTGAGCGGGCACCGGTACACCGCTCGAGGATTAAGACTAGCCCATCGCCGCTGCGCCAGCGGAATTTGAGCGTAGTCCCGCTCAGTGAGGCCAGTGGCTGCCATATGCCGCTGCGTCAACATCGCAAACAGCGCGTTGGGGCCACCGAATTCCAGCGGAGCAAGATGGTCGAGCGTGGCGGCGTTATAGTTGTCGATCACTGTTCGGAAAGCGCCTGATGCACGCAGATTATCGCCAGCCACTAAAACGATGACACGAGCGTCGCCAGCCTCGATCGCGCGCACCGCGTGCTGAAGCATATTCACGCCGCTGGCGCCGCCGAGCGAATCCTGCATAAGCCAATGCGCTGAAATACCCATCTTCCATGCCAGATCGATAACGTGATCGGGGCCCAGCGAAAATGTGCTGACACCGAGTCCATCGACCTCGACTAGGTCTAGATCGGCATTGCCTACTGCACCCCTGACCGCCTCGGCTAGTAACTCTGCGGTGGTCAAATCTGCGCGGGGGTGTCGGGTGTAGTTGGTTTGATAGGTGGCGACGATGCCAACGCTGCTCATCGCCCACGGTCTCGATCCCAGGTATCGATGGTTACCCCTTGCTCTTTTAATACTGTTTTGCGTACTTTGCCGTTTGAAGTCAAGGGCAGCTCATCGACGAAGCGGACATACCGTGGCAGGGAATATGACGCCAGTAGCGGGGTGGCTTCGGCAATCAGCGCCTGCGGATCGGGCAATCCCGCAGGGATCACCGCGCACATAACCTCGTCATCACCGAGCTCGCTAGGAACAGCGTAGGCGGCACAGGCGGCGACGCGGGGCAATGACTCAAGTGCGCATTCTACCTCGTAACACGAGATATTCTCACCACGCCGGCGTATCGAGTCGGTTCTTCGACCGACGAACGTGAAGCATTGATTGCGGCCTCTAGAAACAAGATCGCCGGTGTGGAACCATAGGTTACGTCGAGATTCGACGGTAGCCCGGTCGTCGCGCCAGTAGCCGCTGCTAATCATGTGCTGTTGGCGTGGCCGCACCAGCAGCTCGCCCACGACACCGTCGGGCATAGGCTCATCGAGTTCGTTGACCACAATCACCTCGAAGTCGGGGTGAAGGATTCCCATACCGGAGACGGTGGAGTCGCCGACTGGGGTGTAGATCGGGACACCGAGTTCGGTCATGCCGAAACCTTCTATGACCTCGACACCAAAATAGTCTTCGAACAGGGGCTTGATCTGCGCGCTCATACCGCCGCCGAGTACTCGCTGAAGCCGCAGATTGGGCAGGGTCTCCGGGCGACGGTTCCAGAGCATCGCACCCATGGCACCCAAAAGGTAGGTGACAGTAGCACCGGCCTCACTTAGTCGTTGCCAATAACGCGATACCGAGAACTTCGGGCCTAGTATAGCCCGGCCTCCGCATACCATGGCCTGAAGGAAGGTGGTCAAGGCATTGCTGTGAAACAACGGCAAGCAAGTGTACAAGATGTCGGCCGGTCCAAGCGCCATCTCCTCAGCCGCCACGATCGGCCACCAAAATAGCTGCCCTTGAGGGATCATCACAGCCTTTGACGGCCCGGTGGTGCCAGAGGTCCACAATAGCGCCGCCACACTGGAAGGCCCGACAGCATCGGCTGGTTTGTCGAGGGCTTTGGGGATTGTGCCGGGCAGAGCGATGTCGGCCCAACCGATCACCCGAGTGCTGTCCAACCTCTTCAAGGCGTATGAATGATCGGATTCGAGGACGCTATGGGCGGCGTCGTCGACCACAAGCAGGGCGGGCTCAGCAAGTGTCAGCTGGTGTTCGAGTGCTTGCCCGCGCAGTGCTGGATTGAATGGCACGAAAATCGCCCCGATCCAGCTGCAGGCAAGGAGCAGCTCCACTGTCTCAAGCCGGTTGTCGGTCATCAGCGCGACTCGATCGCCTGGTGACACGTCGTACGACTTCAAAAATGCTGCGATGCCGCGCACACGGTGCAGGAGTTCACTGGCGGTTAAACTGGTCTCGGTCGATTCGAAAAGAACCCCGCCGGGACGGGTTTGCGCGGTGTGCATAAGAAGCGCGTTGATGGTACGTCGGGCTGGCGGCGTGTGCCGCAGCGGATGAGCGCCGGGGGCATGTACACCATGGCGAGAGCCCGCGAGACCACACGCTGACCTCATCGCAGCGCCCCAGTCATTGTCATCGTGCCGTCGGCATGCTGGATGCACCGGTGCTCGCGTGCGGAAAATGCCAAATCTTGCACCATCGGACCTCTCTCACACCTTCACGGATTTTCGGGGAACCGCACCGTCGCCCACCTCACTTTACGGCAGGCTACCACTATGTATTGGAATTTCGACTGTCGTCAAGTAAATGCTATATGACATTCAAGCATCCCGGTAACCTTCCCGGGCAACGCCCTGCCCTTGACTTGTGAGGGGTGCGCCCGTAAGCAGCGCGGCCCAGAGACCCCCATCGAAACCCCATGAAACGTGCCGCATCGCGACCCGCGAAAACGTCAGGGGAGCCTCATATGCCGCACCAACGCCAACTGGGACGGCCTGCGCCCATGACAGGCAGGTGGCGGCAAACAGCTGATGGCGGCCGCGCAGGCGATGGTCGAGACATACGATTCAGCCACGCGGTTGGCCGCCCTGCGGTCAGCAGTGCTTACAGACGAGGACGGAGCCGCACCGGCTCCACGCCTGGCGGACGTGGATCTCGCCGCAAACTGACATCTGGGCCGGGTTTGACGCTGCGCCCAACCCGGCCAGCAGCCATCGAGCCAACGTCGATCGATCGCCGCGAGCTGCGCCGTTCGCAGTCAAGCGGAACCCCGCTCGTGCAATTCTCGTATCCAGAAGCCGTCCACTGTGACATATAGTGCTTCCATGACGGCAGAGCGTCGACCAACCGGCGTAGGGCGAGATGCGCGAGTCGCCCAGTTGATCATCACGATCTTCGGCCTCTACGCGCGGGCCGAGGGCAACTGGCTGTCAGTCGCTTCTGTCGTGGCATTGATGGCCGACCTCGGCGGCGAGAGCCAGGCCACTCGCGCGGCGATCTCCCGGCTGAAGCGGCGCGGAGTGCTGCTCAGTGAGCGCCGTGCTGGCACAGCCGGGTACGCGCTGGCCGCCCAGACGTTCGAAATGCTCGCCGAGGGCGATGTTCGCATCTTCGAGCGCAGCCGGGCCACCATGGACGACGGATGGGTCGTGGTGGCGTTTTCGGTGCCCGAGTCGGAGCGAGAGAAACGGCATGCACTGCGCAAGCACCTCACCCGTCTTGGTTTCGGCACCGCGGCACCCGGTGTCTGGGTAGCGCCGGGCAACCTAACCGAGGAGACGCTCCACACCCTGGACTACCGAGGATTGGCTGAGTACGTCGACATGTTCTGCGGCCGCCACTGCGCATTCGGGGATCTGCGCACGAGGGTGCGTACCTGGTGGAATCTGGACGAGCTGACGGATCTGTACGCCGACTTTTTGCAGCGGTACCGCTCGGATCTGTATCGGTCGTCGGTCGAAGACATTACGCCGCTGGAAGCGTTTCAGATGTATGTGCCGATGCTGACCCAATGGCGAAGGCTTCCCTACCGCGACCCGGGATTGCCGTTGTCGCTGCTGCCGCCAGCGTGGGGTGGCGAGGCCGCGCGCGAGTTGTTCGATGAATTGCACGCGGTGCTCAGTCCGCTGGCGCAAAAACACGCCCTAGCGCTGATCCATGGCAAGCGCCTGCCGGCGTCCGCCTCAAAGCCGAGTCGGCGCGCGGGTCCTGGCGGCACGTGATGACCAGCGCCTTGGGGGTGAGTCTCAGTCGTTCCGCCTAACTGGGCGCAACCACGACCGCTACAGTCGTTGGGGATACCGCTGCCTGTTGGCGTCGTCCGTGCTTTTTCGGCCACTTCGACCGTACCGATGAGTGCGTTGATCGCCTCGTGAAGGCCTCCAGGGTCCAGGTAAACCTCCTTAGGCAGCCGTTGACCGCCACCGTCTGGCCCAAAGCCACCAACGACACCCGACGGGCGCGCCCCTTGGGATGGCACGAAACCCGGCTAGCGCTCCACACCAATGATATATATTGTCAGGAATGGCGTGGACCACACCCAACCGATCCAATTGGACGAAACACGATGACCGACAACGGGATCGACCAGCTCCGTCCCCGCTACCGCGCATTTCAAGCGGGGAAACGCACCGTTGGCTTCATCGCCCTGGGCCGATCGAACGCTACAGCGTCTGCGGCATTCGCGGCCTGCCACTGTCACGCCGAGCCCCAAACCAAATACGGCCACACCACCAGCACACCCGCAACGGCAAGACGCTCACCCGCCGCCTTGCTGCGGTGCAGGTCGACCGTTGCCGGGGAATGGCTCACCGCCGCGCCCCCGACCAAGTCATTAACGAAATGGACCAGAAATGCCGACAGATCGCTTACCTCCTAGACAACCCGCCGCTACGCGCAAAATCCATCCAATGCTGACTGTGCGCCGCGTGGAAATAACTGGCTCGACAAGTGCTGAAAGCCAGTTACGGTTGGTAGCTAACGCAGGTATCCGGTTAAGGTCATTCCAGACAACTTTGCTCAACGCCAAAGATTGCAGCGGTCAGCGGCTGTATGCCGGTGAGAACACTCTTTCCGAGAGTAGCGCCGCCATGGAAGGCCGGGCTGTTTGATTAACAACGGGGGCACAGTATACGTTTCGAGGCTTCTATGACAACGGGTATCGCGTTGGTTACCGGTGGAGCTGGTGGGATGGGCGCGCATATCGCACGCGGATTGCACAGCAATGGTTGCAATGTGTTGCTAGCCGACATCGATGTCGTCCGTGCAGAAGCCATGGCTGCTGACATTTGTCCGGACGGAAGCACCGCGAAGGCAATTTACCTTGACGTCACACGCCGCGAGGATTTCGCAACGGCATTACAGGAGTGTCAACAATTCTGGGGCACACCGACGATTCTGATCAACAACGCTGCCGTCACACAGGCAGCCGACGTCATGACACTGGGAAGCGAGGAGTTTAACCGGGTGCTCACGACCAATGTCGACAGCGTGTTCTTCGGTTGCCAAGTTATTGGATCAGCGATGGCTAACCAAGGCTTCGGCCGAATCGTGAACATGGCGTCATTGGCAGGACAGAACGGTGGCACCGCCACAGGCGGTCATTACGCCGCCTCCAAAGGTGCGATCCTGACGGTCACCAAGATTTTCGCCCGCGAATTCGCTGCCAAAGGCGTCACAGTCAACGCGATCGCACCCGGACCGCACGATCTCCCGGTGGTCAAAGCCACCGTTCCTGTCGACAAATTCGACATGGTCGTCGCTTCAATCCCCGTGGGCCGTCTAGGTAGCCCGTCCTTCGTCGCCAAAATGGTTGCACTTTTGACTTCTGACGACGCGTATTTCGTTACCGGGGCATGCTGGGATGTCAATGGGGGCATATATCTGCGTTGAGCGTTGGACATCCGTGTACCCGCGTAAAGTCCAATTCTCCAACTCAATGCCGCGCAATGCTAGCCTAGCTTGGCTAGATCCGGCACAGCCGGAATTTTGAGTCAAGTTTGACGTGTTGGGTCAGGCGGTTGGTTTTATGCCGCGAGTAGTGTTGTGCGGCTGAGGGTTTCGAGGGCGCGGTTGTAGGCACGAGAAGCTTCCCGCAGTTCTGGCGTGCCGGTGTGGTCGGCGAGGTGCGCCAGGCCGGTGGGCAGGAGTCGGTCATGCACGCAGGTCAAGAAGTGGGCAGTGTGCAGGCCGGGGTCGGTCACGGTGTAGCGGTGGCTGTGCGGGATGCGGGTGATCAGGCCGCGGGATTTGAGTCGACGCAGGTCATAGGTGGTCTGCCCGGCGGTGACCGCACCGGGTGGCAGCCCGCGCAGCTCGGTGGTGAGCGCACGCAGATCGCTGTTGGTGAACCCGTTGGGTTGGCAGCCAAACGTTAGTAGCGCCTCAAGCAGTGCGTGGCTGCGGCGCTGGGCCAGCCGGAGTCCGGGAATACGGGCGCCGGTGGCGGTGGTGAGCGTGCGGGTGATGGTGTCGAGCGCATCAGCACCGGTGATCGGGTCGTGGCCGAGTCGTTGGACGTGCAGCAGACGTCGGTTGGCGGAAAAGCCGATCTCCCGCAGCGCGGGCAGATTAGTCAGCCGTTTGCCGATCGAAAAGTCGGTGGTGTCGTTGATCGTGGTTTCGGTGCGTAGCGCTCTCCCTTGCTTGTGGTATTGCTTGATGCGGGTGTGCTTGTAGTCGACGTGCAGGCTGGGGGTGACACCCTCGGTGATCACCCGGGTACGAAACGGTCCCGGTGTCGCGCGGGGGCCGCGGCGGTAGATGCGTCGGTCAAAGATCAGGGCGATCTGATCGGGGCGGCCGATGTCGAGGTTGTCGCGGATGACCTGCTCGAAAAACATCCGGCCCGCCACGGGTTTGTCCAGCATCTGGGTCAAGGAGAACTCGGCCTGCAAAATCGACAGCTCGTAGCGGTAGCCCGCGGCTCGATCCGCTGCGGTGAATGGATGCGGCAAGATAGCCAGCCACTTGCGCAGCAGCGCGTCGATCTGGTCTTCGCCGAGCTGATCGCAGATCGCCTGCAGCGCGGCAGGATCATCGACGGCGGCGAACCCGTTGTCTAGCGCGGTGAATCCGATGCCCGCCTTGGCGGCTTGGCGCTGAGCCCAATGGTTGCCGTTGATACACAGCTTGGCGTTGTAGGGGAAGTAGGAGCAGAACTTGATGAAGAATGGGCCGAAATCCTCATCGACGCAGTAGAAGTAGAAGTGGTTGACCAGCCCGGTCGCTGGCACGATCCAGGGGTAGGAATCGCCGTGGGCGTCGCGGCGTTTCTCGGTGCGAAACAGCTTGGTCTTCTCCTGCGCCCGCCCGACGAACAGGACCCCTTCGCTGCCGTTGAACCGCGCCAGGTGTTCGTGGGCGATGTCGTCTTTGCGTTGCCCCTTGGCGAAGTTCACCCAGGGCAGCCCATGGTCGCGGGCGAAGCGGTGCACCGCCTTGTCGAAGGCCTCGGTGATACGGGCCAACGGCGCGGTCGAGGCGATCGGCAGGCCCAACTGTTGGTGCACATAGCCCACCAGGCCCGCCGCGTACTGCAACCCCGGCACATAGACGTTGCAGAACAAGCGGTCGATGCATTCGATCTCGAACACCACATGCTCGGACAAGACATCATCGACGGATCGCGCTACGGTCATCAGTGGGCTCCGGACGGAGATGGGACGGCCAGTCGGCCAACTAAAGAATTTTCGGTAATATAGTGAGTCGTTTCGCGGAGTTCGCG
>NZ_JBYCLA010000063.1:0-4801 GCF_057473665.1 Mycobacterium sp. TH-M25 | reverse complement strand
AGCGCCGCCGACCAGAGCGGGTCAGGCCACGGTCAGCAGTCGTTCGGGTCAGGCCAGCAGCCGCAGGCGCCGTCGTCGCCATCGGGCCCCGCGCAGTCCTGACTGGGTTCAAGCTCTCGGGGGTGCCGGGCGCGGCGGGTCGCCGACAAGGGGGCTGAGGCGATCGTTAGCTCGGGGGTGCCGGGCGCGGCGGGTCGCCGACAAGGGGGCTGAGTAGGTAACGTCGTCAAACCGTGACCCCGGACAGTCGACCCCCGGGCGCCTATCAGGCGCGTGACCTCGTCCGGGTCGCGTTCGGCCCGGCGGTGGTTGCGCTGGTGGTCATCGCCGCCGTGACGCTGCTGCAGCTGGTGATCGCCAACAGCGACATGACCGGAGCGCTCGGCGCGATCGCCAGCATGTGGCTAGGCGTGCATCAGGTGCCCATTTCCATCGGTGGCCGCGAGCTGGGTGTGATGCCGCTGGTTCCGGTGCTGCTGATGGTGTGGGCCACCGCGCGCACCACCGCGCACGCGACTACGCCGACGGCGTCGTGGTTCGTCGCCCGATGGATCGTCGCGTCGGCGTTGGGTGGTCCGCTGCTGTTCACCGCGATCGCGCTGGCCGTCATTCACGACGCGTCCTCGGTGATCACCGAACTGCAGACCCCCAACGCGCTGCGAGCCTTCATGAGTGTGCTGGTGGTGCATGCCATCGGCGCGATCATCGGGGTTGGGTCACGGGTCGGCCGACGGGCACTCGCGGCGTCGCCGCTACCGGACTGGTTGGCTGATTCGCCGCGCGCGGCAACGGCTGGCGTGCTGGCGTTGCTCGGGCTCTCGGGACTGGTGGCGGCCTGCTCGCTGGTCGTGCACTGGGCCACGATGCAGGATCTGTACGGGATCACCAATTCACTTTTCGGTCAGTTCAGCCTGACCCTGCTGTCGGTGTTGTACGTGCCCAACGTCATCGTCGCGACCGCCGCGATGGCGGTGGGATCGAGCGCTCACCTGGGATTTGCGACATTCAGCTCGTTCACGGTGTTCGGCGGCGACATCCCGGCGCTGCCGGTGCTGGCCGCGGCGCCCCACCCGCCGCTGGGACCGGTGTGGGTGGCGCTGCTCATCGTCGGAGCATCCTCCGGGGTTGCGCTCGGGCAGCAGTGCGCGCGACGGCCGCTGCCGCTGTCGGATGCGATGGCCAAGGTCGGCACCGCGGCATTGCTGGCAGCCCTGACCTTGGCGCTGCTCGGCTACGCCGGCAGCGGTCAGCTGGGCAACTTTGGCGGCGTCGGAATCGACCAAGGGACATTCGGTTTCGCGGTCTTTCTGTGGTTCACCGCGGTCGGCGCGCTCACCGTGGTGATGGCCGGCGGAATTCAACGCCGTGCGCGCGAGCCCAAGCCGGTGCCCGCTGCGCCGGACTTCGAGACCGCACCCACCGAAGCCGACGCAGCCACCGATGTCACCGCAGCCGGTGATGCCGACGAGGTGCATTTCGAGGTCCCCGACAGGTCGGGCGTCGATCAGCCGCCGGAGGGCGACCGCTAGGCTCTGACCTGTGCAGCAACCGTTCCGTGTGCCTCCCAGTGCACCGGCACGAGTGGTGGTGCTGGCCTCGGGCACCGGTTCGCTGCTGGCGTCGCTGCTCGAGGCGGCCGTCGACGACTATCCAGCCCGGGTGGTCGCTGTCGGCGTCGACCGCGAATGCGGCGCCCTCGATATCGCGGCCGCCGCGTTGCTGCCGTCGTTCAACGTGCAGCTGGCCGATTACCCCCACCGCGCCGCCTGGGACGCTGCGCTCACCGAGGCGACGGCCGAGCATTCACCGGACCTCGTCGTTTCCGCTGGATTCATGAAAATTCTTGGCTCAGAATTTCTTTCGAGATTCGTGGGCCGGATCATCAATACCCACCCCGCGCTGCTGCCGTCGTTCCCGGGAGCGCACGGGGTGGCCGAGGCGCTGGCCCACGGCGTCAAAATCACCGGCTGCACGGTGCATTTGGTCGACGTCGGTACCGACACCGGCCCGATACTGGCCCAGCAGGCCGTTCGGGTACATGACGACGACAGCGAAGAGACCCTGCACGAACGCATCAAGGTCGCCGAACGGCGACTCTTGGTGGAGGTGATAGCCGCAGTGGCGGCCGGGGGAGTGACCTGGAGTGGGCGAAAGGCGACCATCGGATGAGGAGCGGCGCAGATGAGCACGAATGACGAGAGGCGGCCGATTCGCCGCGCGCTGATCAGCGTTTACGACAAGACCGGTCTGGTCGAACTCGCCGAGGGTTTGGCAGCGGCCGGGGTGGAGATCGTGTCGACCGGTTCGACCGCGAAAACCATTGCTGAGAAAGGTATTCCCGTGATACCGGTGGAGGAGCTCACCGGTTTCCCGGAGGTGCTCGACGGTCGGGTCAAAACCCTGCACCCACGTGTGCACGCCGGTCTGCTGGCCGACCTTCGCAAACCCGAGCATGCCGCCGCCATCGAGCAACTCGGTATCGCGGCGTTCCAGTTGGTGGTGGTCAATCTCTACCCGTTCAGCGAGACCGTCGAATCCGGGGCGGGTGCCGACGAATGTGTCGAGCAGATCGACATCGGCGGGCCGTCGATGGTCCGGGCGTCGGCCAAAAACCATCCGAGCGTGGCGGTGGTGACCGACCCAGTCGGCTATGACGGCGTGCTGGCCGCGGTGCGCAACGGCGGCTTCACCCTCGCCGAGCGAAAGAAATTGGCGTCGTTGGCTTTTCGGCACACCGCTGAGTACGACGTCGCGGTGGCCGGTTGGATGGAGTCGACGCTGGCGCCCGAGGAGCCGGCCGCGGCGTTCCCGGCCTGGTTGGCCGCGACGTGGCGACGCTCGACCGAACTCCGCTACGGTGAGAACCCACATCAGCAGGCCGCGCTCTACGTCGACGACAGCGGCTGGCCCGGTCTGGCGCAGGCCGAGCAGCTGCACGGAAAAGAGATGTCGTACAACAACTTCACCGACGCCGACGCGGCCTGGCGGGCGGCGTTCGACCATGACGGCATCTGTGTCGCGATCATCAAGCACGCCAATCCGTGTGGCATCGCGGTGTCGTCGGATTCGGTCGCCGATGCGCACCGCAAGGCCCACGAGTGCGATCCGCTGAGCGCGTACGGCGGGGTGATCGCGGCCAACACCGAGGTCAGCGTCGAGATGGCCGAGTATGTGAGCACGATCTTCACCGAGGTGATCGTCGCGCCCGCCTACGCGCCGGGCGCGGTCGACGTGCTGGCCCGCAAAAAGAACGTGCGGGTCCTGCTCGCTGCCGAGCCGATGGGCGACGACGTCGAGCGCCGTCCGATCAGCGGCGGGATGCTGGTGCAGCAGCGCGACCAGATCGATGCCGTCGGCGATGACCCGAACAACTGGACGCGCGCCACCGGCGACCCGGCCGACCCGGCCACGCTGGCCGATCTGGCCTTTGCCTGGCGAACGTGTCGCGCAGTGAAATCCAACGCGATCGTGATCGCCGGCGGCGGCGCCACCATCGGCATCGGCATGGGCCAGGTGAACCGCGTCGACGCGGCACGGTTAGCCGTCGAGCGCGGGGGGACAAGGGTGCGTGGCGCGGTCGCCGCTTCCGACGCGTTTTTCCCGTTTCCGGACGGCCTGGACACCCTGGCCGCCGCGGGCGTGAAGGCGATCGTGCACCCGGGCGGTTCGGTGCGAGACGACGAGGTGACCGCCGCGGCGGAGAAGGCCGGCGTGACGCTGTACCTGACTGGCGCCCGACACTTCGCGCACTAACCGCTAAGCGCTGATCTCGTCCTGCACGCTGGTGGCGTAGCGGACGAACGCCGCGACCTCGTCTACCGCGCGACGGGCGTCGGGGTTGACGTCGAAGCTCAGTTGGAACATGTGCATCGCCTTGTGCCACTGCTGAACCCAGACCTCGACGTTGTGGGCGCGCAACCGCTCGGCGAACACGGTCGTGTCGTTGAGCAGCATCTCGTGGGTGCCCACCTGCAGCAGGAACGGGCCCAGGCCGCGCAGGTCGGCGTCCGGCGGCATCACCGGCGGCGGCCGCGTGCCATTGACGGTGGCGAACACGTCGTAGATGAACTTCACCGTCATGAACGGAAACATCACGTCGCGATGGTCTTTCAAAGCGCGGTACTTCAGATCCATGTCCGACGATGTCAGCGGGGACATCAGCACCTGTCCGGCGGGCACCGGTAGCCCGCCGTCGCGCACCGCCAAGGCGACCGCGGCGGCCATCAGACCACCGGCCGAGTCGCCGGCCAGCACGATGCGCTCGGGCGCGAACCCCTGCGCCAACGCGAAGCGGTAGCCGTCCAACCCGTCGGCGACGGCTTCTTCGATCGTGGCCTGCGGGGCCAGTCGATAGCCGACATTGAGCACTTTGGCGCCGGTCGCCGCCGACAGTCGGCTGACGAATCGGCGATGGGAGTTGAGCCCGAGCGTCACCAGCGCCGAGCCGTGGAAGTAAACGATCAGCGACGTGGAGTCGCGCGCCTTGGGGGCAACGACCCATTCCGCCGGGCAGTGCGGCAGATCGACGCGTACGACTTCGGTGCCGGGCACCGGCCGGATGAGCTTGAGCGGACCGTCGATGCCGTCCAGGCGAACCCGCTGCAGGGTGTCGGGTCTGACGCGGTTGACGACCAGGCCGAGCAGAGTCAGCGCGGCCAACAGCGGCCGGACGAAGGTCGCGGTCAGCGCGGACAGCAGGCTGGACTGCCACGAGGAGGGGCCGAAGTGGGCGGTCGCTGGCCGTTCGCGCCAGCCGAGGGAAGTCACAGTAAACGACGCTATCGGTTGGCCGTGGCTGAAC
>NZ_JBYCLA010000062.1:0-2527 GCF_057473665.1 Mycobacterium sp. TH-M25 | reverse complement strand
CGCGGTCGAGGCGGCGCTGCGACTGTTGCCGAACCCACGTGACCTCGTCTAGCGAAGGGCGGCCAAACCTGAGATGACCGAACTCTTCGGATCCCTGTGTCCGTGCAGCAGTGGAGCCGACTATTCCGCCTGCTGCGGGCCGTTGCACCATGGGGAGCGACAGGCCCGATCAGCTGAGGAATTGATGCGGTCGAGGTATGCGGCATACACCCGTGGTGATGTCAACTACTTGTTTCGAACCTGGCACCCACGCACGCGACCGGTCGATGTGGCCGTTGATCCAGGCATCACCTGGACTGGTCTGGAGGTGACCGACACTCTCGCTGGCGGCCCCAACGATGATTGGGGGGAAGTGGAGTTCACAGCCCGATTCGAGTCGGCGGCCCACACCGGCAGCATGCATGAGCGCAGCCGTTTCGAACGGCGCGCCGGCCGATGGTTTTACCTCGATGGCTCAGCGAACGAATCATCATCCACGTAGGGCTACCCGTCTTATCCCGGATACCGGGTGTAGCACACGTCCATATTGCCGCCCACGCCGGCGCGAAAAGCCGCGATTCGCGTGAAGCCGGCCGGCACCGTGGTGCCGGCGGCGTCGCTGGCGACCAGGTGGTTGGTAAGCAGCCCGGAAACGGCTTTGTCGAGATAACCGGCGCTCAGCAACAGCTCCTTATGGTCGGGGGTGTCGATGGGCTCAGCCATCTTGCGGTGCACATAACCGGTCAAGCACGCGGTCCGCAGGGCCGTCCACGGGCTTTGCATCGACAGGCCGCGTTCGTGCTGCACCGCCAGCGTGTATCGCGACATCACGATCGACAGGGCGGTGTCGTCACCTTGCGGCAGCGTGTATTCATTTGCGTCGGAGACCTTTCCGATCGTCACCAACGCCGGCAGATCGACCGCAATGGTGTTGCTGGCCGGACAGTAGGACGCCGGTGGACTGGGCTTCGTGCCGGGACAATCGGCGGGCTGGTAGGACAACATGGGCGGTTGCTTGAGCGAGAAGATCTGTCCCATGATCTCCATGAGCGTGGACAGCGTGTCTTCGTTGATCGGGACCTCACCGGGCTCGGTGTCCCCGTTGAGATCGACCCGCAAGGTCGTCGGCAGGTCGCCGCGACGCTGCTCGATCTCCACAACGTTGATCCCCGCGCACGCCGAAGCGCCGGTGATGAAGCCCATCTGGAAGGCGCTGACGCGCTCCAAGGCCGACCCATGTTCGTCGTCGTTTTGGGCGTCGGCGTCCATAATCGGGTCACGGGTGGTGATGATCCCCGCGAGCACGTGGTCAAGCCCGTCGGCGGTGCTCAGGGTGAAGCGCGGCGACTTACCTGCGGCCACCCAATACAGATAGACGCCGGCGAAACAATCGGCTTGCTGTTCGCGGACGATGGTGGGGTCTTTTCTGGTCACCAGTTTCGCCATCTGCTGCAGCGCGTGCCCGAACTCATGTGCTAGCACCCCATTGACGGCCATGTCGCCGAAATAGCGTTGCGCGACTGGCATAAACACTCCGCGATCCCAGGCGATCAGGTTGCAGCGAGGTGTGAAAAAAGCGTTGACGAGCTGGTAGGTCTCGCTGTGGCAGACAATCGGACCGTCGCGGTCGTCGGAGTCGTAGGAGACCAGCTTACCGATCGGAGTGAACGTTCCTTTCAGCGATTGGCGGTACACCCGCTGCCAATACTCCTGGATATCGTTGACCGATAGCAACGACAACTTGTCGATCGCTCCGTTGTCGGTGTTGACCACCGTGCCTGCCGGAGCCGGTGCCTTCGGGCGAGACCCGCTCGGACCATTGGTGGCGGGCAGGTCCGCCACCCGGAACGGGTCGTTGAGCATCGACAGCGCGCGCCCGTCCACGAAAGTGGTGCATCCTGCCACCATGAGTGCCGCCCCTGCGCAAGCGATAGCCGACCTCGCCCTGCGCGAGCAATCGCCGCGCCACTGACCTCGATTCCGCTCCCGACTATTCATGGCCAACCCCATTCCGACCGGTTGCACGGTCGCATCAAAGGGATCTCATTCTAAATCGGTTGATAGACGGGCATGGCGCAAATCACGGCACGGCGACGTGCCAACAGTCGCTACGGGCCCTGCGTGCGATGCCGCTTGCCATGGGGCGGGACGCCGTTGACTCCCTCGATCGATTCGGCGTAGTGGCCCACCGCAAACGCCACTCCAGAACCCATGATCGCCAATGCTTCCCGGTTGATGTTATCGATGGTGTCGTGAGCGCCCTGATAGTTGGGGTCGAACCAAACTCCGGGCTGGCCACCCCAAAGCCGGGCTTGCGCATTGGTTTTCATCTGCGAAGCACCGGCGGTCACACCCCCGATCGGAACACCCGCGACCATGAACGGGTAGTAGTCAGTCCCGGAGGTCAACGGCATGTCGGCGGGCCGCTTCCCGGCCAAGTTCAAATAGCCGGCCAGTGTGCGCTCAATACCGCCAGAACCTGCGGGTACATCTCCGGACGCCACACCGGGCCCCGGCGGACCCGACTGGTCACCGTCGATGGTGAAAA
>NZ_JBYCLA010000061.1:0-12519 GCF_057473665.1 Mycobacterium sp. TH-M25 | reverse complement strand
TGATGTGCGGCCGCCGACACGGCCGCGGCTACCTAACGTCTCGCGGCTACCGCAGATTCCCTCACCCCTCGATGAAGTGCGGCCGCCGAAACGGCCGCGGCCAGTTCGGCCACCACGCTCCCCGTGAACGCTGGGTACCCTCGATGAAGTGCGGCCGCCGAAACGGCCGCGGCTGCCAGCTTGCGCAGGCAGTCGTTGTAATCACGTGACCCTCGATGAAGTGCGGCCGCCGAAACGGCCGCGGCCAGACGGCTTGGCGATACCGGACTGCACCAGCTTGGCCCCTCGATGAAGTGCGGCCGCCGAAACGGCCGCGGCCCAGCGCAGCGTCTGTCGGGCAGCGGGGACGAGCAGCCCTCGATGAAGTGCGGCCGCCGAAACGGCCGCGGCCCAGCGCAGCGTCATGCCGGGCAGCGGGGACGAGCAGCCCACGATGAAGTGCGGCCGCCGAAACGGCCGCGGCCCCTATCGCACACACTTTGTCGTTGAACCATGTGATGGCCCTCGATGAAGTGCGGCCGCCGAAACGGCCGCGGCGGGTTGGGGGAAGTCCATAACATCACCGATATGGACCCTCGATGAAGTGCGGCCGCCGAAACGGCCGCGGCCGAGCAGCGACCCAGAACCGCCGCCCGGTTGCGTCCCTCGATGAAGTGCGGCCGCCGAAACGGCCGCGGCTTCGAGCCGTTCCAGCTCAATGCCGAAGAGATGCACCCTCGATGAAGTGCGGCCGCCGAAACGGCCGCGGCGTGTTAAAGCCGCAGTTATAGACGATACGATTGCGGCCCTCGATGAAGTGCGGCCGCCGAAACGGCCGCGGCCTGAGGCCATGAACGTCTCACCAAGTACGGTGTCGCGCCCTCGATGAAGTGCGGCCGCCGAAACGGCCGCGGCACATCCGCGCTCACAGTTCCCGCTGACGTAGTAGCGCCCTCGATGAAGTGCGGCCGCCGAAACGGCCGCGGCTGGGTCCGGTAAAGGGTGCGCCATGAACGTCATCTCCCCTCGATGAAGTGCGGCCGCCGAAACGGCCGCGGCTGTCGCAGGTCACCGCAGGACACCGCTTGCGTTAGACCCTCGATGAAGTGCGGCCGCCGAAACGGCCGCGGCCTCGTTACTCTCACCGCGGGTGCCCTTGCCGTCGGGACCCTCGATGAAGTGCGGCCGCCGAAACGGCCGCGGCCAAGTCCGCATCGGCGGATCCGGACTCACGACGATGCCCTCGATGAAGTGCGGCCGCCGAAACGGCCGCGGCAACGGCCCGTCACGCCCACAGCTGGGCCAGCCCGGCCCTCGATGAAGTGCGGCCGCCGAAACGGCCGCGGCGTCTACCTTCTGCCCGCAGCCACGCGTTGACGTTCTCCCCTCGATGAAGTGCGGCCGCCGAAACGGCCGCGGCTACCGACCAAGGCAGAATGATATGGCGGTTGCCGCCTCCCTCGATGAAGTGCGGCCGCCGAAACGGCCGCGGCCGTCACACCGTGGTCGTTGTAATCCTCCGACACGGTCCCTCGATGAAGTGCGGCCGCCGAAACGGCCGCGGCGTCTGACGCACGAACCTACCGAGGTCGGTATGGACCCCTCGATGAAGTGCGGCCGCCGAAACGGCCGCGGCACGGCAGCGTCGTCTGCACACCCGAAGGGGTGAGTCCCTCGATGAAGTGCGGCCGCCGAAACGGCCGCGGCGGGTCCGTACGCCGAGACGACGTCGGAGTAAGCCCCTCGATGAAGTGCGGCCGCCGAAACGGCCGCGGCTCTAACCGCGAGATAGTCACCGCTTGCGGAGATATCACCCTCGATGAAGTGCGGCCGCCGAAACGGCCGCGGCCGGCGACTACCCCATTCCGCCGGAAAGGATAATAAGCCCTCGATGAAGTGCGGCCGCCGAAACGGCCGCGGCTCGATCACTCCGGCAGGTGACATTGCCGGGTGGAAACCCTCGATGAAGTGCGGCCGCCGAAACGGCCGCGGCCGTCTGCTACGTTAAGCGGCGGATCCACCGTAGAGCTCCCTCGATGAAGTGCGGCCGCCGAAACGGCCGCGGCCGGAGAGTTCCCGTTCGGGCTGCTAATTCCACGTGCCCTCGATGAAGTGCGGCCGCCGAAACGGCCGCGGCGTGACCTCGGTTAGCGTCGGCCTGACGGCCTTTCCCCCTCGATGAAGTGCGGCCGCCGAAACGGCCGCGGCGCGAACTCGCCGGCTGCGGCAAGCGTTATCTCTTGTCCCTCGATGAAGTGCGGCCGCCGAAACGGCCGCGGCTGTCCAACCTGATCGCGCTGGCAGCGCTGTGGAGTCTCCCTCGATGAAGTGCGGCCGCCGAAACGGCCGCGGCATCGACGGGCGTGTCTACGTGGCGCGTGGCAATGGCCCTCGATGAAGTGCGGCCGCCGAAACGGCCGCGGCCAGATCTGCTTGAAACCAGACAGCAGCCCTAGTTGCCCCTCGATGAAGTGCGGCCGCCGAAACGGCCGCGGCAGGAACAATCGCAGGACGACCCCAAAGCTACAGAACCCCTCGATGAAGTGCGGCCGCCGAAACGGCCGCGGCTTTGAACCTGTCAACTACCGTGTCCTGTGTCCAGCCCTCGATGAAGTGCGGCCGCCGAAACGGCCGCGGCCCGTAGCCGCCGCTGGGACGCTTTGGTGCGTTCACCCCTCGATGAAGTGCGGCCGCCGAAACGGCCGCGGCAAGACCACCGGTGCAGGCGTCGAGGAGGTCGATACCCCCTCGATGAAGTGCGGCCGCCGAAACGGCCGCGGCCTAGGCGGCGGCGGCGAAGGAGGCGGCGTAGTCGGCCCCTCGATGAAGTGCGGCCGCCGAAACGGCCGCGGCAGGCTGGTCAATTTTATGCCCCTGACCAGACTGTTGAGGACCGGTTCGCGAGATCCTGTGCATGTCACTCCAAGACTCGCTTGTCGGCTTGGTGTTCGATGCACTGAAAGCGCCATGAACAGGGATGATTGAACGCGAGAGCCTCCGGGGAATCTCGTCGTCTGTCGGGTCTCGCGAAGTGGATCAAACGATGATTGAGCCGTTACTCATTATCGGCCGGGACCGTCCTACGCAGGTGAACCTTGCCTGATCCACACTCTGGACCAGCCCGAGATCGCATAGTAAGACCGAATCCTCGACCGCGAGGATGATGGCGGATATCTCGCTCTTAAGACGTGCGATGCGAGCGGGGCTAGCGTCGACGACAAAGACGCTGTACTGCACGCGGTCACCGTGCCGCTCAAGGCATTTAGCAAGCCGGTCACGTCGGCAATCATCGGGAATGTCGTAGGCGACCAGGAACCGACGCGCGTCGTTGCGGGTCATCGTGTCGTCACGCCCGTGTACTTGGCCTGGCTGCCATCAATGTATCCGAGTACCATTCGCGCCTGCACTTCGACGGCTCGACGCCACGTCGTTTTGTACTTGAAGACAGGATGCGTGAATTCGGTGCCCAGCCGGCGTTCGTATGCCGACAGCAGAGCACGGCGACCATTGTCTCGCAGACGCCACGAGCCGAGTGCGCTGCTGAAATCGGATT
The DNA here is from genome assembly GCF_057473665.1 of Mycobacterium sp. TH-M25. Classification (NCBI taxonomy): domain Bacteria; kingdom Bacillati; phylum Actinomycetota; class Actinomycetes; order Mycobacteriales; family Mycobacteriaceae; genus Mycobacterium; species Mycobacterium sp. TH-M25. The sequence continues at coordinate 8,987 of NZ_JBYCLA010000061.1, read as the reverse complement.
CCCTGATTTCGCCGTTGTTGATCGCGGTGAGCGCTACCGCGTCGCCCAGCGGTGCGCGAAACTCTTCCATGAGGTCGAGTGCGAGAGCCGGCTTGTTTCGGCTGCTGCTGTGGAGGAAGCCCGCGTGCGGATCGAGTCCGCAGGCCGCGACGGCTCGGATGGTTTCGCCAACAAGCATGCCGTACACGTAGTTCAACGCGACGTTGAGCGGATCAAACGCTCCTCGTCCGGAGCGGCCAGGCCACCGTGTAAGGAATGCGGCCCCTTGCCGACCTCTCAGCATCGTCGCGAAGCTAGCGAAGTACCGCGCGGCGGCCTCACCCTCTAACCCATACAATTCGCCGAGCGTCTCGCACGCGAGGGCCCTCCGTTGGATCGTCCGAAGATACGAAACCGTTTCGGGTGCATCACCGTTGCGGCGCAGCAGCGTTGCCTGGTTTGCGATCTTGGCTCCGACGAACTCGCGCGCCAACGCGAGCCGCCCTTCCGCAGATGCCTCGTGTTGGCGCACCCGTTCCAACCCGTTGGGAGTGTTCGCGGTGTGGCTCCACCCGATGACTCGACCCGACCCGGTGCACCACACGATCGTGAGCCCGCGCCACAGCAGCTCCCGGATAAGCGCGCTGGACAGATCGATGTTGCCGTGGACTAGGAGGCCCGCGACTCGTTCGAGTGGGAATGAAGCGATTTCCTCTCCGAGTGCAGACACACGTAGGCGACCACCACGCGTGAACGCACGACTACCCGGCGTCGCGAGGTGGATGATCTGGCTGTCCGGGTCGGCGACATGGATACGCCGGATGACCGGCATCTGCGCGCGTTCCTCAGGCAGGCAGACGCCAACATGCGAGCAGCTCATGCACCGAGGGTCGTCGTGGAGAGGCTCGGGAGCTGTGGGCGACTGGAGCGTGGCCTTGGTATTGATCACCTCAGCGTGCGCGGCATCGAAGTCCACATCGCTGAGAACCACTGGAACGTACTTGTGATGTGTCGTGAAGTAGATGGCGTAATCGGTTACGGCATAGCCCATCTCCTGGAGGCAGGCTCCCTGCAAAGCCAGCTGTATCCGCATCGCCGGAGTAGGTTCCGCCTTCCTCCGGACGGGTGTTGCCTTGTATTCGACGACTCGTAGCGCCCCATCATGGCTCTCGACGGTGTCGGCGCGGCCTGTGATTCCCCAAGCGCGGTGGGCTATATCCACCGACCGGTATCTATCGCCACGCGAGCTCGCGGGATTGTCAGTGGCACGATGTGCGAGCTCACCAACCGACATCTGGTAGGTATCGGTCCTTTCCCCAGCTGCCTCAAGCCACGCACGGCGCGGGCAGAAGACATGGTGGGCGACCAAACTGATCGGGATTGGGTCCACCTCTGTCATGACCGGACACCTATCGGGACGGCGTATCCGTCAAGAACCTGCCGCTCTGGTGCGCTGGGATTGTCCGATACATGCACCGGAAACCGGATCAACGCACGGATACTCCTGTTCACCAGCCATTTTCGCGACGCCTGTGCGACGACCTGATCGAAGGGAGCGGCATTCTGTGCAACGGTACCGGCGACGGAGAGGTGTCTTGACGCGATAATCGTCCGAAGCCGCGCCAGGGTGAGTGGACGTGTTGGCACGGGCAGGAAGACAAACATTGGATGTGTCCGCTTGGCCGGAACATTCGACGCAGCTGTTACCGACTGCGCGCCGGCGTGATGCACGATCGGAAACTGGCTGATGCCCCACAGCGCACACCATGCGAGCGCGTTGTCGACAGGACCAGGTCGTGTGAATCCGGTCGCGGTTCGGGAGCCGGGCTGGTTCCTGCCAGCCTCGTCGTTGACCGTTGCACCCGTAAGGCCGGACAGGACCTCGTCTATCGTGCGGGCCGCCACGTGAGCGGCGAGAGGTGCCAGCCGATTGCCGACAAACTCCTCCCCTCGGTTTCGTGTCTTCATCTCCCACCGGCTCGCACCGCCGTCGGGGGTCTTATCGGCAAGCCAGTAAGCCGCCTCGCCGAGCGCACCAATCATCCGCAGGTCTAGCGAGGCTTGGCCGTCGACCAACCGGTCAAGTGCTGCGTTACGAGCAGTCTGCAGACAGCGCCAAGCGGACGGCGACGAAGGTGCCTTGATCCGCGGGCTGAACGCAGCAGTTGCCTTACCTTCGTGGTCGATGCGTGCGGCGAGCCAACTATCTGGTGACGCGCGCATGGTTGCGTGCCGGTGCACAGCTTCGGCGATGGCCTGCGGCTCCCGACCAACATACAGTTGCGGCTGTGGAACCCGTTCCTCGGTCCACCACACCCTTGAGCCCGCGCCGAAGTCGGCTTCGCAAATAGCGGCCAGCCCGAACAATGCGAAGTGAGTCAGCGCATTTGTTACCGAGCCCGTAGGCGCAAAGACGTTCATCGTCCCTCCGCGGAGACCTGTCCGTCCGCCGCGCGCAGGAGGGCCTCGAGATATGCGCACCCCCACGCGCCCCAGCGTTCATGCGTCGATTCGATCACTTCGTCCCATTCACCGATGTCAAAGAGCTCCAACGCATATTGGATGACGCGTTCCTCCTCGTCTGGGCCAAGCAGGTCGCTTGCGGTGTGAGGAAACGAGGGACGGCCATGGCCGTGGCTTGTTCCGACCAGGCGAAGGACAAGGTCACGGTGATGCGACTCATCCAGCTCCGCGGCAGCGATTGCCGCTGACAGCTGCTCGTGTCGCCAGCGCGTTGGCAGACCGCCCCTGCTCTGCGCATGCACCGTTTGCCGGATCGATGCGCAGTGGCTCTTGGCAAGGAGAAGGTTTAAATCAGCGTTACCCAATGTCACGCGTTGAAACCGTTTGTCGCGCTTGCCGATGTCGTGGAGCCGGCCAGCGCCGGACACCGCGTCACGAAGCTGTGACGGCAGACCGATGCGGTCCACCAGCGCTCGGGCTCGTTCAGCGACCGCAGCGTTATGCGCGTCGAGCAGGACTTCTCCGCGAGACGGCGTCCACGTCTGCCGTGTGGTCTCGCCAACAGCGCTCGGCTGCGGGACAGATACGACGAGCCAGCGTGACGACGGGTCATCGAGCGCGCCGAAGGAGATCGACAGGTTGACCAGACTGTTTCGGAGGTCGTCAGCGAGATCATCGATTCGCTGGTCATGTGCGCCATACATGTAGAGAAGTTCTGCGATCTCGCGATCATCGACCTCACCGTCGAATGAGGCGATCAGGTCGGCGAGTTCCTCCAACAGCATGTTTATGGGATCAGACATCCCTGCGACGAAGCGGGCAACCTGCCCCGTCCCGTCTTGCCGCGTGACCTTTTCGTACACGTCGCTGCCTACGTCGTGTGGCGTGCGCGTCACGACACCTGCGGTGCACACCTTGTGCTGGCTGTCGATGATTGCGACATCACCAGGCATGAGGTCATTAGCATCATTCATCGGGTGGATCTCGTTGTCCCGGACGAGAAATACGCGCTTCGGCAATTGGTCATTGTCGGACCCCAAGATCGACGCCAGGAGCACTCGGGTCGTGCCCACCAATGCCGGGTAAACCTCGCCGTCCATCGGTTGGGTCTCTCGCAGCAGGCCAATCGCTGCGGAGTCATCCGTCGGTAGGTGTGCGCGCACGACGACCCCGCAAGTTACTTGGTCGGGGTCCAGCGAGTCACGCAGCCACAGTTCCAAGTCGGGCTCATCGAATAGGTCGGCGCCGGTGCGGCTCAAAAACCACACGTTGTATGGCTCCAGGCGCTGCAGGAGCGTTCGTTGCATGATCGGGGCTGGCGGCGGTGATTCGGTAAGCGCCCACGGTGACATGCCATCCGGGTCCCGCTCGCGGTCGCCAAGCCAGTCCCAGGTACGTCGAAGATGCTCGAATGTGTTGGGGTCACTCGGTTGGGTGTAAGGCGGCACTGCGAGTGTTCGCAGGTCCCTACCAGCAGGATCGTCGCCGAGTAGGTGTGACTCCGCTGCCGGACCGATCACCGTGACTTCTGTCTCGTCGGCGTTGCCGAGGCGATTCACCCTGCCCGCCCGTTGCGCGAGCGCGGACGCAGGGGACAGTTCGGTGACCAGGGCTGAGAGGTCGAGGTCCACGCCGACCTCGATGGTCTGGGTTGCGACTAGCACGTCGACCTCTGGGTTGCCCTGTACTGTCAACAAATTCGGCCGCCTTGATTCGAGCTGGGCGCGGTCGTGGGGCCGCATCCGGCCGACCAGTAGCTCGGCACACACCCCGGCGGCTTGAAGGCGCGTAACGATGTCGGCCGCCAGCGGGACGGTGTTGACGATGCAGCCTACGGTGCGGCCGAACTTCTGATGGAGCCGGATTGTCTCCTCCACGAGGACATCGACGTATCGCGTGCGATTCGCGCCACTGGGCGGCGGTGGCCAGGTCACTTCGCCGCGGCGGCGTATCCGTTTCGGTGTCGTAAGGCGGCGCGCCAGAGCGTCTCCACTGTCGGCGGCAATGTCAGACGGCTCAACGCGAATCTCACGAAGGTGTCCATCCAAGGATGATTGATCGGCGGGGGTCGCCGTACTTTCGACGATCTGAAGGGCGGGTATCTCGATCGCTTTTGCAGCCGGCTGCGCCAACTCTGCGACTCGACACGCCGTCAGCAGCAACTGGCGGTTCAGATGCGCCTCATCCAGAACCATCGCAGCGTCGTGGACGAGCAGCCCCGCCTCCCGGGGCCGGGCGAGATGCGATGTCCCGTAACCGCGAAACAGCACCCGGCTTCCCCACATATCCGGCGTGGCGCAAATGATCTGACACGCCGACGGGTCGGCAACCCACTCCCTGCGCGGCGGAACACCGCCACGCAGGTCGACGACATCGAACACCGAAGACTTGCCGTCAACCGATTTCTCCGTCCGCAATGACGCGAGCGCTGCGGCGACATCTCCAAGCAGCGTACCAGGCTGGGCCTTGCCCAGTGCTTCGCGGACCCGGATAGCCCGGTCGGCCTGGCTGTCGACCAGCGCACGCCGGTTCACCACAAGGGCGAGCCGCCTCGGCACTCGCGCACCCTCACCCGTGGCCGATATGGCAACGGCGAAGATGTGGATATCGACAACGCTCGATTTCCCCGCGCCAGTGGGTGCTATAAGTCTGTCCGGCCAGCGGCCGGTCGTTGTGAGCGCGTCGAACAGCCTGCACTGCCATGCGAACGGTGGATGGCCACCGTTGACTTCGGCAAAAAACGAGTCAAAGTCGTTGGTAAACAATGTCATACTGCACCCCCCGCAAGGGCAGTGAAGCTGTCGGCGGGTGAATCTACCGGAACGAGCAGCCCGCCACCCAAATGTCGGCTCTGTCCGATCGCGACTAGTGTCCGGTCCGTGGCAAGTCTTCCCAGGCTGAGCGTCGCGCTGTACGGTTGCACCAGAATCTGTTTCGGCGTCTTGTGCGCCCAAGCGGACACATCGGAATTGTGCAGTAGTCGCGCATCGTGTACCTCGACTCCGTAGTCTGCTGTCCGGGAGGCGATCTCCTCGAACCAACGGCTGCTGTCCCGATGCGGGGCGATGATGTCACGCCAGACGAGGCCTACCGACACGCGGACTGCGTCTCGCAGTGTCCACTGCCTACGTGAGCCGTCGGCGTTGTACCCGCGCCGCTGCGGTGAACTCTCCGGGACGGCAACGGGGTTGGTTGTCCATCGCCGGACGTGGCCCGGTAGCGGAGGGTGCCAGAACTCGTCTCCGCTTACCGTTGCAAAGCCGGTCACTTCCGCATATTGGCCCGCCGTGGTGAATCCTCGGAATCCCGTGAGCGCCTCGTGTAGCGGCGCAAGCTCCTCCCCCGAAGCGTCCCCGGGAATCAGGAGAACGAAGGCACCAGACACCTTGTCGTGTTGTGCAAGTATCCCGGCTGGCAAGTACTGGATGGCGAGGCGGTTCGCCGGTTGCGGAACACCCGCTGGGTAGGCACCGGTGATCAGGGGAGGCGCGCCGAATCCGATCCGCGCGATGAGCGCGCGGTGCAAGACCGTGCACCAGCGGACGCGGTGCTCTGGGTGGATTGTGCGCGATGTGGTGAGGAGGACCACCGTTGGCCACGGTGCGGTGGTCGGTTCGATGTCGCGGGCCCGATAGCGCCGCGATTCCAGGTTGCCGCGCGGCGGCGTCGAAGGCGACGGATAGTCGTCTGTCTTGTGCCGGTCGTCCGCGATTGATGGTGGTTTGCCGTTCGCGGCCATGTGTGCGGCTGTGAGTGCTGCTGTCCGCCCGGAGCCAGGCACCCGAGACTCGGTGCCGCTCGTATCGAACATCGAGGCATCGCTGTCGAGGGAATGCGTCGGCTCAATGTCGGTCAGCGCGAGCCGCACCGGGCTGGTCGCCTCACCAAGGCAGCCAACGTCTGCGCAGAGTCTTTCAAGCACCGTCCGCACGTTGTCTGGTATTCCTTGGTCCCAGCACCATCCGACTGGTCCGTCGAACGCGTATCCGTCGGAAAACGGCCGTCCGCCAACCTTGTCCGTCCAATCCCCGCCCTCTTTTCGGACCACTCCCTCCCGGCGGAAGGCGGTGATCGGCGCCGCTGCCACCGGATACACACTCGGCAGCCGAATACCGGTGGGCGGGTTGGTCTCTAGCCACTCAAGCGCCGCAATGGCCTCGGCCGACGGGTGCAGACCCGAAGTCCGCAGGACCGCCGTGCTGCCCTGAGCAGCCGCATTCAGCAGTGCTGCGTGCAGTCGCGCGGGGTCCGGAAGCGGGTCCGGCGAGCCGTCGGCTCGGTGGCCGGTGAAGGTACCGAGCAGGAACGTCGCCTCGATTCCGATTGCCACCGGATCACTCCTCAGCTGACTCAGCAGTCGCGGCCGAGTAGATGGCGGGATTGCCGACGACCTCGAAGACCTGACCATGCCAATCGACATTCGCGAGCCGTTCGGCCTCAGCAAGCGCTTCTTCTAGGAGCTCATCGGCGGCGGTGATCGAAAGTGCGTCGAGCGCAATATGATCACCACCACGGGTGTCGAGCTTGACCGCTGTCGGCGCACTCTCGACCAAGTCGCAGTTCGCGCGCAGATTGAGCTCCGAGTCTGAGCGCGCGAGGCCGGCCAGCGCGTAGGCGGCGAGCAGTGCGCGGCAGGCTACATCGCCTGCGGAGTCGCTGCCGTATCGAAGCTGTCGCATGGCGGCGAAACTGAGCACGTGAGTCCGGATTATCCGGCTGCAAGCGACCACGCCGAGGTTCTCGAGCGTCGGAGGTATCCCACCGAGCCCGAGCACCGAGCCCGAGTTGCCTCTCTCACCACGTCGTTTCGCGGCCTTCTCGATCTTGTCGATCAGCTTCGGGCTTAACTCGTCTCTCTGATCGCTCATGACGGCCAGCAGATTATCGCCGCTCAACTGCACGCTCATCCCGACCGGGTCGACCCGCGCGCCGCCTCTCCGAGGGGTGTTGTTGGCCCTTTGCTCCTGGTTCGCGACCACGCCAATGATCTCGCCAACCAGCGCGCTGCGGTACCGGCCCTGTCGGGTCTTGCGGGTCGAGTCCCATGACCCGAACACGAGGCTGCCAGGGCTGAGCTCGAGCAGGGCACGCGCATTCGTCGGCGAGGCATCGCGCGCCGCCCGGTAGGTCGGATTTGCTGTAACCGATTCTCCATCAATCGTGCCCGCGCGGATATGGCCGTCGAACGCACGGTGTGGAAGCTCAAGGTCCGTATAGAGCACTTCACCACCGAGGTAGGCGACCTGCATGCGTGGGACTCTGCCTACGATCGGATGCTCATTGCGGATGTCCTGCAGAAGCGCCGCTTCGATGCGGTTTGCCTGACTCTGTTTGGAGTCGAGAATGACTGTGGTCACCGCGTGGCTATCAACGAACCGACTTTCATATGCGAACGTCGGCTTGTTGCCGTCAACGTAGCGTGCCGGGGCGACGCCAGCGTGGGGTCCGCCCGCGGGAGCGAGTTCAGTCACCGAGGTGAGCGCACTGGCCCCTGCTGGCGAGCAGGCAGTGCGAAGCTGCGCGTAAGTGAGCGTCGGCATACCGATCCTTCCAGTTGCTGAGTTCCTGAGCGGTCCAGTTGGTGTGTTTCCGCTCGTTTTCGTTGGATCTGTGCATGATGCGCTCGGAGTCCGACAAACGGGTGCCGATCCGCCGAGCGGTCGAGCGATCAGATCGAAGTGCAGGCATTTGCACGGGAGACTCTGCCTGCGTCGGCGAGCGGAACGCTACCGTGGAGGAGTCGGTGGTGTCAACCAGTGCATGTACAAAGTGGCCCCACCTTGGGTAGTGCTTGTTAGAGTGGCCGGGTCGCCGCACTTCATCGAGGGATGCATTGGTTCGCCCAAGTTTCAGCATGTAGCGGCGGTGGCCCAACGGCTGCTTCGGTAGGGGGCGGGTTAGTACGTCCGCCCCCTTCCAAGTCCGATGAGTTTTCGGCAATCTGCCGCAACCGTCTTAAGTCGGCTAGTGAACTCAGGCTAACTAAATTTAGGTTCGAGTGGTCCTTCAGCCACAGCCAGCGGGTGCGTTTGAGTTCGGGGCGGGAGGCGACCTCGTCGCGGCGCACCGCGTCGACGGCCTCGGACAGTTTCGCGGCGACGTGGAAGCCCTCGAAGGGTCCATGCCGACCCGTTCGACGCGCGAATAGTCCGCACAGGCGCGGGCGGCCTCCACGTGATGATGCAGCACCCGCCAGATCCGGGTGGCGCCGCGACTGTTCGTCGGCCGTCACCGACAATCCGCCCCCGTGCCAGCGGGCAAAGAACTAGGTTGAAAGGTGGTTCTGGACGTGTCGGAAACGGGAAGCAGCGTGAGGCGCAGTGGCGCATAGTGGCCAGAGTGACCAGGGTGGCTATGCCGACATTGGCGGGCCTGGCCGGGTCCGCAGGCTGATGTCGGGAGCCGGGCGTGGGTGATTTCGTCGATGCTGCCGGCTTGCCGGTGAAATTGGGCGCCGTCGACTACCTGCTGCATCGTGGCGAAGCGAACCCGCGCACCCGTTCCGGGATCATGGGGGTGGAACTGCTGGACACCACCCCGGCCTG
>NZ_JBYCLA010000060.1:0-4194 GCF_057473665.1 Mycobacterium sp. TH-M25 | reverse complement strand
CTAGTTGCCTTTTCGCGGTCGGCGCGATTATCAACTCGTATCGCCGGTCGGTCACGTCCTAGCTCGGCGTGCTTGCATCGCCGCGGCAAGGGTGTCCTGGTTCTCCCCTTCCCCGCGGGCTAGCTCAGCATCGGCCTCGCCTAGGGCGCGGAGCGCTGCGGGGTCGGACAGCACCGCAATGGTTTCCTCGAGTGACTCCAGGTCGTCGACGGCGAGAAGGACCGCCGTGGGACGTCCGTGCACCGTGACGGTGATCCGTTCGTGCTGGTCGCCGACGCGGGCTACTAATTCCGATAGATGAGCCTTCGCCTCTGCGAGTGAGCTGACTTCCGACATAGTCATAAGTATGACCAGTTTCTGTCTCGGCGTCCAGAGGGAGGGCGACTGGAGCGGGCTTGATGAGACAGGATCTGATCGGCCTCGATCTGTCAGCGGTCACGTACTTCCCCAGGTTTGAGGGGTTATGGTTACTGAACCGTTGGAAAAGGTGCGGTAGCGGCGGTCCGTCGAGTGGTTCGGACGGGTCGTAGCGGCTTGCGGCCGGAACTGTGCCGCCGTGGCGTTGGCGGAGCCGAGTGATGATGGCCGCCAGGACGTTTGCCAGCTCGGGCCCGACGAGCAGTACGCGTTCCTCGTCGTTCTTGGACGGAGCAATTTGGAGCAGAGGAACAAATTCGTGCGTATCTGCGAGTTCATACTGAACGACCGCCAGCTGGGTGAGTTCGAGGAGCTCCTCGAATCGAATCCCTGTATGGCGCAATGTCTCAACGACCGCCCAGCACCAGAACGCGTCGTCTTCCGCCTCGGTGGCGTCACGTCTTTCCCCAGTGTCGAGCCGCTGCACCATGACTTTGGGCGATCCCACGTGGCGAGCCGCGCATTCCTTGGTGTACTACGCTATGCGTTGGTACGTCACTGCCGCGTACTCGAACGTCTGCCCCACCGGGCTGACCGACGCGCGATCCAGTAGCTTGGACGTGCTGCGGCGCTGATCTTCGACCGCATCGACGAGTGTCGCGGCTTAGTCCGGTCAACGGAGAACTTCTGCGTCGGACCGGTCTCACGGGCACTGACCATCGCGAAATCCTTGCCCGGATCCCAGCGGCCTTCGGTGTTCATCGCCTCGCCCCACTGCTGGAAGCCGTCGCCGAAGTTGTAACCGGCGGAGAACGCCCGGCCGGCCCCCCGCAGCACGATCACCTTCACCGCCGGGTCCCGCTCGGCCAAGCCGACGGCCGCCTCGATCTCGTCGGGCATCGGCGGCACAATGGTATTGAGCTGCTCAGGACGGTTCAGCGTGATGGTCGCGACGGATCCGTCGCGGACGTAGAGCAGCGTCTCGAATCGGTTGTCGTCATTGCTAATTTGCCTCCGGGGGGAGCATCTGAAACCCGGTCAGTACGGTGTTGGCATCCCGGGCATACACCGCGTTGTCAGGATCGGTGGACTGAACTGTGACTGTCGCGACATAGGTGGTGCCGTGGAAGGCCTCGGCCACCATGAGCGTCTTGATCTTGCGTGGGGGAATCCGCCCCATGCCGGGGGCGTCGTAGTCGACCAGCTCGGCCTCGTCCCCGCAGCGGGTCGTCGCGGCGATCTGGAGCCCGGTGGCGCCGAGGTTGTCGACCAGTGCGGCCCGCTCCTGGTTGAAGATCGTCGTTTTGTCGGCGTTGTCGCCGGGCACGGATTCGAGCGTCACCACGGCGGTGGGCATGAAGTCGTTGGTCGCCAGGTCCTTGTTCCGCATGGTGAAGCGGATGATCTCCGAGTCGAGCATCGCTGCCCGATCCCAACCGGACGGCTGCGGGATGTTCAGCTGCGGCTCGCCCGCTGCGCGGGGCTCGATGGGCGTCAGGGGCGCCGAAACCTGCGCGCAGTCAGTGGGTTTCCGCGGTGGTTGGTGAGGGTCCCGAGCCGCAGTGCCGGTGACCACCTTCGAACAGCCCGGCACCGCCAGCAGCGTCACGGTGGCCACCGTCGCACACAACAGGTAAGGCACGCGCATTGACCCACACCACACCTTCATCATTGTTGCCCTCAACCACCCAACATCTGCCACAGGAAGGAGAAGGCCAGCGCGGATTTGAACGCGGTCTGGGCGTTGTCGGCGGCGCCGGCGTGGCCGCCCTCGATATTCTCGTAATACCAGACCCGATGCCCGGTGGCCTCCAGCGCCGCCGTCATCTTGCGGGCATGCCCGGGGTGCACCCGGTCATCGCGGGTCGACGTCATGATCAGCACCGGCGGATATTCAAGGTCAGCCGAAACATTCTGGTAGGGCGAGTATTCGGAGATGAACTTCCAGTCCTCGGGGTCATCGGGGTTACCGTACTCGGCGACCCAAGACGCGCCCGCCAGCAACAGGTGAAAGCGTCGCATGTCCAGCAACGGCACCTGGCACACCAGGGCGCCGAACAGCTGCGGGTACTTGGTCAGCATGATGCCCATCAACAGGCCGCCATTGCTACCGCCCTGGGCCCCGAGTTGCGCAACAGTGGCGATGCCGCGTTCGACCACATCGGTTGCCACCGCCGCGAAGTCCTCGGCCACCAGGTGACGTCCTTCGCGCATCGTCTGGGTGTGCCAGTTGGGCCCGTACTCGCCGCCGCCCCGAATATTGGCCAGCACGTAGGTGCCGCCGCGCGCCAGCCAGAGCCGGCCCATCACCGGGCTGTAGCCGGGGGTGTAGGAGTTCTCGAATCCGCCATAGCCGTAGAGCAGCGTCGGCCCGGGCCCGTCGATGCCGCCGGGCCGGACGACGAAGTACGGGATCGCGGTGCCGTCCTTCGACGTCGCGAAATATTGTGCCACGGAGAGGTTTTCGGCGTCGAAAAAGCCAGGCGCGTCCTTGACCTGTTCGAGCGGGTCGTCGCCGGTGCCGCGCAGCAGCCGCGACGGGGTGTCGAAGCCGCTGCAGTCCAAGAAGAACTCGTCGCCGGTGTCGTCGGCGGCGACGATCACGCTCTCGGTCGCCGGCGGAATACCTGCCAGCGGTGTGCGCTCCCAACTGCCTCGTGACGATCGCAAGCGCGGCGAAGCCGGGCGCAGCGGGTCGTCACGCGAGGGCGGTGTGACGACCTCGACCCGGCTGGCCACGTCGGCCAAAGTGACCAGCAGGAGTCGGTCGCGGGTCCAGGCGTACTGGTGCAGGCAGGTGTGTGCATCGGGTTCGAAGACCACGGTCAGTTCACGCCCACCGCTGAGGAATTCGTCGTAATTGGCCGCCACGAGTGAACCGGCCGGATAGGTTGCGGTGCCGAACTCCCAGTCGGTGCGTGGTTCGATCAAGAGCCATTCGCGATGAATCGAGACGCTGCTCGCATCGGAGGGAACGTCGATGCGGATCAGTTCGGGGCCGCGCAACTCGTAACGCTCACTGTTCCAGAAGTCGGTGGATCGGGAGACAAAAGTGCGCTCGAAACCCGGTGTCCGATCGGTGGATCCGCCGACGCTGACGTCGGTGCTCGCGCCTTCGAAAACCAGCTCCGCCTCGGCCAGGGGCGTACCGCGCCGCCACCGTTTGACGATGCGCGGATAGCCGGAATCGGTGAGCGAGCCGGGCCCGGAGTCGGTGCCCACCAGCACGGTGTCGGGGTCTTCCCAGCTCATCTGTGTCTTGGCTTCGGGCAGCTCGAATCCGCCATCGACGAAATCGTGCTTCTGCAAGTCGAATTCGCGCACAATGACCGCGTCGGCACCGCCTCGCGACAGGTTGACCAGTGCGCGGTCGAATTCGGGTTCGATGACGATAGCGCCCGACCAGACCCAGTTTTCCTTGTCGGCACGGCTCAATTCGTCCACGTCCAACAGCACATCCCAGTCGGTGACGTCGCTGCGGTAGCTGTCCAGCGTGGTCCGCCGCCACAGCCCGCGCGGGTTGTCCGCGTCGCGCCAGAAGTTGTACAGGTAGTCGCCGCGGCGGCGCGCATACGGAATGCGGGCGTCGGTGTCGAGCACCTCGAGCGCTTCGGCGCGCATCCGCTCGAAATCGTCGCCGGCGAACCGGGCGACCGTCGGATCGTTGCGGTTGCGCACCCAGGTGAGCTGCTGCTCACCGAGGACGTCTTCCAGGCACAGGTAGGGGTCGTTGAGCTCGTTGGCGGGCATGGATGCCATTGTGGCTTGTTGCACGCCAGCGGCCAGGCCACCTCCCGATATCGTGTGATATCGGGAGGTGAAGCGTGAGCGATATCC
>NZ_JBYCLA010000059.1:0-7891 GCF_057473665.1 Mycobacterium sp. TH-M25 | reverse complement strand
GTCTCGCGGTGCGCCTCGTGCTTGCCGCAGTTGGGGCAGAATTTCTTCAGCTCCAACCGGTCGGGGTCGTTGCGGCGGTTCTTCTTGGTGATGTAGTTGCGGTGTTTGCACACCTCGCACGCCAAGGTGATCTTGGGCCGTACGTCGGTACTGGAGGCCACGTCGGTCCTTCTTTCCGGTCTTCGTTGTCGTCTTGTAGCGATGGCCGGACTTGAACCGGCGACCTAACGATTATGAGTCGTTCGCTCTAACCAACTGAGCTACACCGCCTCGAGACTGCTTTGCCTTCGTTCCGGGCCGCCTGCCTGCTCGGCGTCCGCCGAGCCCCCTAACGGAATCGAACCGTTGACCTTTTCCTTACCATGGAAACGCTCTACCGACTGAGCTAAGGGGGCCGCACCCGAAATGACCGTTTTGGTTACGTCTCGGGCCTAAAAGAGGGTACAGCCTGCTCCGCGGGGGCACCAAACGGTGAGGTTTACCGCTTGTCGCAGACCCGCCTAGGCTGTTCGAGTGCCCGATACCGACCAGCTGTACTTCCGCCAACTGCTCTCCGGTCGCGACTTCGCCCGGGGCGACGGCATTGCGACGCAGATGCGCAACTTCGCCTACCTGATCGGTGACCGGCAGACCGGCGACTGCGTCGTGGTCGACCCCGCCTACGCGGCGGGCGACTTGGTCGACACGCTGGAAGCCGACGGCATGCACCTGTCCGGCGTGCTGGTCACCCACCACCACCCCGACCACGTCGGGGGCTCGATGATGGGCTTCGAGCTCAACGGGCTGGCCGAGCTGCTCGAGCGGGTCAGCGTTCCTGTCCACGTCAATTCCCAAGAGGCGCTGTTTGTTTCGCGCGTCACCGGAATACCGATGAGCGATCTGACCACGCATGAGCACGGCGACAAGGTCAGCATCGGCGATATCGACATCGAACTGCTGCACACGCCCGGGCACACCCCGGGTAGCCAGTGTTTCCTGCTCGACGGCCGGTTGATCGCCGGCGACACGCTTTTTCTGGAGGGCTGCGGTCGCACCGATTTTCCCGGCGGAGATTCCGACGAGATCTTTCGCAGCCTGCAAAAACTTGCGCAGTTATCCAATGATCCGACAGTATTTCCCGGACACTGGTATTCGGCGGAATCGAGCGCCGCGTTGTCGGAGGTCAAGCGCTCAAACTTCGTTTACCGGGTCACAAATCTGGAACAGTGGCGAACGCTGATGGGCGCATAGCAGCAACGAACGTCGGCTCTCCAGCGAATTTTCACGCAGCCAACTGCGTCACGTAGGGGGAAGCTATGGGTTCGATGGAATGGATCCGCGGTCGATGGCATGAGGCCGCGGTTACCGACTCCGCCACCTGGCTGGCGTGGGCCGCGTGGGCGCTGCTTGCGCTCGGCGTCATCGCGCTGGCCTACGCGAATGGCCATATCCGGCGTAATCGCCGACTCGAATCAGAACAAGCCCGCCCGCACGTCAGCATGTTCATGGAACCGCACGCCGCTGACTGGCATGTGATCGAACTGGTTGTGCGCAACTTCGGCAAAACCTCCGCCTACGACGTGTCGTTCACGTTTCCGCAGCCGCCGACCGTCGCCGAATACGAGAACGCCGCCGACGGCTACGCCGATGTCGTCGAGCTACAACTTCCCAGCCAGCTGCCAACGCTGGCGCCTGGCCAGGAATGGCGCACGGTGTGGGACTCCGCTCTCGACCGCGCCCAGCTGGGCGAGGGCATCGAATCGCGTTTCCCGGGCACCGTGAGCTACTACGACCGCGCCGAAATCCCCCGCGGTTGGAAATTCTGGCGGCGTCCCCGCCGCCCGCTGGAAACCAAGGTGGTGCTCGACTGGGCGTCGTTGCCGCCGGTGCAGCGAATCGAGTTGATGACCAACCACGACCTGGCCAAGCGGGAAAAGCAGAAGCTGGAGCTGCTGCGCACCCTGATGACCTACTTCCACTACGCCACCAAGGAAACCCGGCCGGACGTGTTCCGCACCGAGATCGAGCGGATCAACCGGGCGGTGGACGAGACCAAGGACCGCTGGCGCACCCGGCAGATCGAAGCGCCACCGACCGATGTCCACGTGCGCTGGGACACCCTCGACGACGAACTCGGCAAGCACCGCAGCAGCCGGGTCTGATTCAATCGCTGCTATGAGCAGTCCGGTCACCTATCGTCTCGACGATTCCGTCGCGTTCATCACCATGGACGACGGCAAGGTCAACGTCCTCGGCCCGACGATGCAGCAGGCCCTGCAGGAGTCCCTCGACCACGCCGACCGCGACGAGGTCGGCGCAGTCGTCATCGCGGGAAACCATCGGGTTTTCAGCGGCGGATTCGACTTGAAGATCTTCAATTCCGGTGATGTCCAGGCCTCCATCGACATGCTCAAGGGCGGCTTCGAGCTCTCGCACCGCCTGCTGTCATACCCCAAGCCGGTGGTGATGGCCTGCACCGGCCACGCGATTGCGATGGGCGCCTTCTTGCTGGCGAGTGGTGATCACCGGATTGCGGCTCCGGCCTACACCATTCAGGCCAACGAGGTCGCGATCGGCATGACGATCCCCTACGCGGCGCTGGAAGTGATGAAGCTGCGGCTCACTCGGTCTGCGTTCCAGCAATCGGCCGGACTGGCGAAAACATTCTTCGGTGAGACGGCGGTCGCCGCGGGCTGGGTCGACGAGATCGTGCTGCCCGACATGGTCCTCAGCCGAGCCGAAGAGGCCGCCCGCGAGTTCGCCACGTTGAAGCGGCACGCCCACGTCGCGACGAAGTCGCGGACCCGGGCCGACGCATTGGCCGGTATTCGAGCCGGAATCGACAACATGGCAGCCGAATTCGAGGGCTAACCGACGGTTCGGCGGAACCGCTCGAGGTATTGCTCCCAGTTCCACGTCGACAAGAAGGCGATCGCCTCGTTGTACCCGTTCTGATAGAGCTCTTGCTTCTGCTTGTCCTTGATGCCGAAGTCGAGAAAACCGATTTTTGACGAGTCGACCCGGATCGTCCGTGAGCTTACCGACGGATGGCTCAGGTGGGCCTGGTCGCGGCCGACGATCATCGTGGTGATCAGCGCCTCGAGTAGCGGCGGGCCGCCGAAGAGCCAATTCACCGGCGCCAGAGCCGGAATCACTTTGTCGTTGCCCTGCGGCAGGTTCGGCAGCAACGTGACGCCGAACGTCGGCCAACGTGGCGGCCCGCCGTCGCGCCGGTCGAACGAGTCGATCGGGAAGTTCGACAGCATGCCGCCGTCGACCAGTGTCGACGTCAGGCCACTGCTGCTGGTCAGCTTGGCGGTCTGGAAAAAGAACGGGATCGACATCGAGGCGCGGACGGCATCGGCGACCTGCTGCTCGTCTGGGTCGAGCCCGTAGACTCTGCGATAGTCCCACGGCAACCGGACCAGCTGGCCGGTGGTGACGTCGGTCGCGGTGACCACCAGCCGGTAACGCTGTTCGGGGGGCAGGTGCGGGGCGTCGATGGCCAGGTCGGCGAAGGTGCTTACGCCCAAGTTGGCCAGCTCCGAACGGATCCAGTCGTGTGCGTAATCGCCTTTGTAGATGCCCGTTTCGCTGAGCACACCCCACGCCGGGCCGAGCAGCGGAATACCGGTGATGCGCGTCGGGTCGAGGAATTTTTTGTACGGCAAGCTCATGGTGAGCTGCTCGACCTGCTCGGGAGTCAGTTCGTCGGCGCCTGCCGCCAGGATGGCGCCGACGACGGAGCCGGCCGAGGTGCCGGAGACCCGCTGGATCGCGTACCCGGCTTCCATCAGCGCGACGACAGCCCCGGAAAGGCCGATACCCTTGACGCCGCCGCCCGAGAGGACGAGGTCAGCCTTGAGTTCGGAGTTCACATCACCACCGTAGCGGCAGGGGCGATCAGCGTCATGACCGCCTCGAAGCGCTGCGTGACGTCGTCGCGGTCGGACGCGTCGGCAACAGTGGCGAGGTTCGATCGCTGGATCGCCTCAGCTTGCCGGATCAACGCTGTCCGGTGTCGCCGGTCCGGAACCTGTTCGATCACCTTGGCGATCGCGTCGAGTTGTCGAATCATGATGGCGGGCATGCCAATCGCGGCCTGACGGATAGTATCGAAGGTCCGCTCCACGAGCCGGTCGAAGCTGGGCTCGAAAGCGATGACGCGAATGTTGCCGTCGCCGTCGCGGCGCACTCGATGCGGATGCCAGAGCGGAGCGATACGGCACAGACAATCGGCGATCCAGTCGACGCAGGTCATCCCGGTGAACGTGTCGTTGACGGCCGGCGACAGCGCACGCAAGGCAATCTCGACCAGCTGGTCGAACCCGAACGAAACATCCTGCGGGAGTGTGCGATAAGCACCCGCAACGTGACCGAGCGCGAGGCGATCGGCCACCGACGCAGCCGCTTCCGGCGGCCAAACCCGGGCGATCACCTGCCCGGCAACCATGAAATGCCCGGGGCGATGCGGCAACTGGACGACCGCGTTGGCCTTCGCGGCGATGTTGACCAGCACATCGTGCCGAATGACCTGGAGGTAGCCGCTGCGCGGTGTGCGGATCGGGGCGCCGGACTCGGCCAACCGTGCCAGCAGTTCCTCGTGCGAGGGGCCGCGGGCCACGCCGACGCCGAAGGCGTTGGAGTTCTCCATCGCCGTGACCTCGTTGACCAGGGTGGTGGCGATGTTGGCGATCACCACCGGAAGCTGAATCATGGTCGCGATGTGGTTGAAGAAGTAGATCAGCACCGCCACATCCACCAGAGTGAGCAGCAGGGTCAGCGTGATCGACAGGTGCGGCACGAAATCACCGTGCGGCCCACCCCCGACCGAGACCAGCGCGATCATCGCATAGCAGAAGCTCGCCACGAACGTACCCAGCGACACCTGCGTACCGGGATCGCGCACGAAGTTGCGCAGCATCCGCGGACCGAACTGCGTCGAGGCCAAGGTCAGTGCGACGATGGTGATGGAGAAGACGATGCCGACCACGGTGATGATGGCCGCGGCGACAGTGGCCAGCAAGACCCTCGCGACGTCGGCGGTGCCGCTGAGCACCCAGGTAGGCAGCGTGATCAAACCGTCGTAGGCCGAGCGGTCAATGGCGTAGGTCAGGCCGAAAAGCAGGACGAAACAGATGGTTTCGAGCACGGGAACGAGCCACAGATTGGTACGCAGGGCTTCGCGACGCCAATCGGCCTCGGTGTATGGACCGCGCATTCCACGAAATGTTAGGCGCAGTCGGTTCTCGACATCGGCTTATTGACGGATTATTTACGCCTTCGCCGAAACCCACTCGTAGGGAAGGAATTTGCCGTCGAACGTCACCACGACGCGATCGCCCGCCGGATGCGACTTCTTCTGCAGGTCGATGCTGAAGTTGATCGCGCTCATGATGCCGTCGCCGAAGTTCTCATGGATGAGTTCCTTGAGCGCCGGGCCGTAGACCTGCAGCGCCTCGTAGAAGCGGTAAATCGTCGGGTCCGTGGGAATCGCGGTCGGCAGTCCGCCCCGCGTCGGCACCGCGGCCAGCACCGGAATCGCCGACTGTTCGAGTCCCAGCATGTCGACCAGCACCTGGGCCGCCTCGGCGGGAATCGGATGCT
This sequence comes from Mycobacterium sp. TH-M25, assembly GCF_057473665.1. Classification (NCBI taxonomy): domain Bacteria; kingdom Bacillati; phylum Actinomycetota; class Actinomycetes; order Mycobacteriales; family Mycobacteriaceae; genus Mycobacterium; species Mycobacterium sp. TH-M25. The sequence continues at coordinate 2,305 of NZ_JBYCLA010000059.1, read as the reverse complement.
GGCCGAGCAGGGCCGCGGTGGTCCACACCACCGGTTTGTCGATCGCGTCGGCCAACTGCTGCCAGGTCAGGCCTTTGCTCAGGCGGGCGAGCACGATCTGCTCGGTGATCTCGTTGCGTTTCATGCTGACCAGCATCCCCCGAAAAGCAGTGTCCGCAACCTGATTCACCCGAAAGACGCCGGCGAACCGTCGGTGCCGACCAGAACTGTCCGAGCGGGGCGGTCACGTCAAGATGCGGTTGAGATCCTGATCGCTGACAACTACATGGAACCTCGCGGGCATCGCGTACTGGCTGTTTAGCTCGCCGGCGGCGCGTACCGTGAGGCGGTGGCCGCCATCGACCGCAGCCGAACCATCGCGGCTGACCCGCAAGTCATCTGGGATACGCTCGCCGAATTCGGCTCGATCAGTACATGGGCGGGCAACATCGACCACTCGTGCACGCTGATCAAGGGCAACGAGCCGGTTGGCACCACGCGGCGGGTGCAAATCGGCCGCAACGCTCTGGTGGAGACGATCACCGAGTTCGACGCCCCGCATGCGCTCGCCTACGACGTCGACGGGCTGCCGAAGCGGGTTCGGCGGTTCACCAACCGCTGGAGCCTGCGGCCAGCCGGCAACGGCACCGCCGTCACATTGACCAGCGCGGTCGACATCGGTTCTGGCCCGGTACACAAGCTCGCCGAGCACGCCGTGTGCCGCATGCAGGCCAGACAGTCCGACATCATGCTCGCCGGCCTCGCGCAGCGATTGGAGAGCACACCGTGACCGGTCAACCCGACATCATCATCGTGATGACCGACGAGGAACGCGCGATCCCGCCGTACGAGTCGCCCGAGGTGCTTGCCTGGCGTAACCGAACTCTTCACGGGCGCACATGGTTCGACGAGCACGGCGTCAGCTTCACTCGGCACTACACCGGTTCGCTGGCCTGCGCGCCCAGTCGACCGACGATCTTCACCGGACACTACCCGGATCTGCATGGCGTGACTCAGACCGACGGCCTCGGCAAGATGCCCGGCGACTCGCGGATGCGCTGGCTCCGCCAGCGCGAAGTGCCCACCCTGGGCAATTGGTTTCGCGCCGCCGGCTATGACACCCACTACGACGGCAAGTGGCACATCTCGCACGCCGACCTGCACGATCCCAAGGGGACCGTCATACAGACCAACGACGCGAACGGCGTCGTCGACCCGGTCGCGGTACAGCGCTATCTCGACGCCGATCCCCTTGGTCCGTTTGGCTTTTCGGGGTGGGTCGGCCCCGAGCCACATGGCGCACTCGCGGGTAACGCCGGAGTGCGCCGCGACCCGCTGGTCGCTGACCGCGTCGTCGCCTGGCTCACCGGCCGGTACGCGCGGCGCCGCGCCGGCGATCCTGACGCGCAACGCCCATTCCTGTTGGTGGCCAGCTTCGTCAACCCGCACGACATCGCGCTGTTTCCGGCTTGGCTGCGCCGCAGCCCGATCAAGGCGTCGCCGCTGGATCCGCCGCACGTGCCCGCGGCGCCGACCGCCGACGAGGACCTCGCCACCAAGCCGGCGGCGCAGATTGCGTTCCGCGAGGCCTACGCCACCGGCTACGGTCCCGCACCGGTGATCGAACGGGCGTATCGCGGCAATGCGCAGCGCTACCGCGACCTGTACTACCGGTTGCACGCCGAGGTCGACGGGCCGATCGACCGGGTGCGCCGCGCGGTCACCGAAGGCGGATCGGACAACGCGGTGCTGGTGCGGACCTCCGATCACGGCGATTTACTTGGGGCACATGGTGGTTTGCACCAGAAGTGGTTCAACCTCTACGACGAGGCGACCCGGGTGCCGTTCGTGATCGCCCGCATCGGGGCCGGGGCGACGTCGGCGCGGGAGGTGTCGGCACCCACGTCGCATGTCGATCTGGTGCCGACGCTGCTGGCTGTGGCGGGCGTGGACGTCGATATGACGGCCGACGAGTTGGCCGAGTCGTTCTCCGAAGTGCATCCGCTGCCGGGCCGCAACCTGATGCCGGTGGTCGACGGCGGGATGCCCGACGAGGGTCGCGGCGTCTACATCATGACCCGCGACAACATCCTCGAGGGCGACACCGGCGCCTCGGCAGTAGCGCGCCGGTTACGGTGGACGGCGAAACCGCCTGCACCGATTCGCATCCGAGTGCCCGCGCATGTCGGGTCGAACTTCGAGGGTCTGGTGGTCCGAGTCGACGGCCAGCTGTGGAAGCTGGTCCGCACCTTCGACGACCCGGCGACCTGGACCGAGCCGGGAGTGCGTCATCTGGCGGCGAATGGGCTTGGCGGCGAAGCGTATC
>NZ_JBYCLA010000058.1:0-3263 GCF_057473665.1 Mycobacterium sp. TH-M25 | reverse complement strand
CTGCGGGTGGCGTAGTCGACGGCTCGCCGATTGTCGGGATCGACCAGGCTGTCGTCCCATAGCTCGGTGCCCTGGTAGATGTCGGGGATACCCGGGCAGGTCAGGGACAGCAGCTTCTGGCCCAGCGCATCGTTTTCGGCATGTGGTTGCAGGCGGGTAACCAGTGCGGTGAGCTCGCGCGACACGGGTCCGTCCAGCACGGTGTCCAGCCAGCGATGCACCGCGGCTTCGAAGTCGGAGTTCGGTGTGTTCCAGGTGGTGTGAACGGCGGCCTCCCGGATCGCCTTCTCGGCGTAGGTATGTAACCGGCCGCGTAGCTCGTCGGTGACGTCGCCGTCGGTCGGCCACACGCCGAAGATGTTCTGCCACAAAAATAATGCGGTGGCCGGGTCGGGAGAGGGAGTCGAGACGTCCCAGCGGCCGACCAACTCCGCCCACAGCGACGGCACCTGTGAGAGCACGCCGATGCGGGCACGAACATCCTCACCACGCTTGGTGTCGTGAGTCGACAATGTCGTCATCGCCCGCGGCCACACCCGAGCCCGAACGGCTGCGCGAGAATGAAATTCGGCTAAACCGACGCCGAAATGCTTCGGCTCACCGCCGACTTCGTTCAGTGACACCAACCGCGCGTCGCGGTAGAACAAGCAGTCCTCGACGGCCTTTGCGGTCACGGCCCCGCACAACTGCTGCAGACGCACCGCGGACTCGTCGTCGTCGGCCACCGCGGCGGCGATCAGCTGCAGCGGCAGGGCCAGCGCGGGTGCGGCGGATTGGGTTTGGGCCAGGGCTGTCGGCAGGATCGCGGCCAGCCCGGGATAGTCGCTGCGGTAGACGTCGATGCGAGTCAGCAGTGCCGCCAGCGCGTCGGGTAATTGCGGGTGGTCCGCGTCGGTCGCCGTCGCGATGCAGCGGCGCAACCGGGCCAGCTCACTGGCCAGCGTCTCGGTCGCAGCGGACACCTTCAGGGTGGCCGTGGACAGCAGCCCTTCGATGTCGGCGGACCGCAGCAAAGACGTCAAAGACTCGGCGCCGTGCGGATCGACGAAGAGTCCACCGATCTCGCGTAGCGCGTCGTATCCGGTGGTGCCGGCCACCGGCAGGCTCAGATCCAGCGGCTCGCCGGCCGCGAGAATCTTTTCGACCACGATCCACGCATCCGCCCCGACGAGGTCGCGGAGCCAGCGCAGATACCCGGCGGGGTCGGCCAGGCCGTCGGGATGGTCGACGCGCACCCCGTCGACGAGTCCGTCGGTAAACCACCGCGCCACCTCGGCGTGGCTGGTCTCGAACACGGTGCGGTCTTCCTGGCGCAGCCCGGCCAGCGACGTGATCGAGAAGAAGCGCCGATAACCGACCACGTTGTTGCGCCAACCGATCAGCCGGTAATGCTGGCGGTCGTGCACCTGGGGGCCCGTGCCGTCGCCGGTGCCCGGCGCGATGGGCAGCGCCAGACCGCCCAGCCGTAACAGATCGCCGTCAACGGTGAGGTCGGCGACATCGTCGTCAGAACCTAGCAGCGGCAGCACAATCCGGCCGGCGCCCAGTTCCCAGTCAATGTCGAAGAAGGACGCGTATGCCGAGGATCTGCCGCGCCGCAGGACATCCCACCACCACGGATTCTGTTCCGGCTTGTCCACTCCGACATGGTTGGGCACGATATCGACAATTAAGCCGATCTTCCGTTTGCGCGCCGCCGCCGACAGCTTTGCCAACCCTTCGGGCCCGCCGAGTTCGGCCGAGACCGTGGTCGGGTCGGTGACGTCGTAGCCATGCGCCGAGCCGGCAACCGGGGTGAGGATCGGCGACAGGTACAGATGCGAGACCCCAAGCTCGTCGAGGTAGTCGAGTAGGGCCTCGGCGTCGGCGAAGGTGAACCCGAATCCGCTCGCAGCACCCCGAAGCTGCAGCCGATAGGTCGACAGTACTGGCAGGATGACTTTGTCTGAGGCCATGCGTCACTTGGTCTTACGGAAGATGAGCAGCGCCCGTGCGGGCAGTGATACCTCGTCGCCGGCGTTGACGACCAGCGTCACCGATCCGCATGGGTCAGTGGTGTCCAGCACGGCGGTCCATTCGGTCGCGTAGTCGTCGGCGGGTATGACGAAAGCCACCTCGTGGTCGTGGGCGTTGAAACACATCAAAAACGAGTCGTCGACAACCCGCTCGCCGCGCGCATTCGGCTCGGGGATCGCCTCACCGTTGAGGAAAACCGCAATGCCTTTGCCGAATTCGCCGCCCCAGTCCTGATGCTGCATTTCCTTGCCGGCCGGCGTCAGCCAGGCGATGTCGCGGGCTTCGTCGCCGCTGCGGATCGGCTGGCCGTCGAAGAACCGGCGGCGGCGAAACACCGGATGGGCCTTGCGTAGCGCGGTGACCTTACGGGTGAACTCCAGTTGATCGCTGTTCTTGTCCACCAAAGTCCAGTCCATCCAGGACAATTCGGAGTCCTGGCAGTAGACGTTGTTGTTGCCGTGTTGGGTTCGGCCGATCTCGTCGCCGTGGGCGATCATCGGCGTGCCCTGGCTCACCATCAGGGTGGCCATGATGTTGCGCATCTGCCGGCCGCGCAGGGTCAGGATTTCCGGGTCGTCGGTCGGGCCTTCAACCCCACAGTTCCAGGACCGGTTGTGGCTTTCGCCGTCGCGGTTGTCCTCGCCGTTGGCCTCGTTGTGTTTCTCGTTGTAGGAGACGAGGTCATTGAGGGTGAACCCGTCGTGGGCGGTGACGAAGTTGATGCTGGCACCGGGGCGGCGACCGGTCGCCTCGTAGAGGTCCGAGGACCCGGTCAGCCGAGACGCGAACTCGCCCAGGGTTGCGGGCTCGCCCCGCCAGTAGTCACGCACAGTATCGCGATACTTCCCGTTCCACTCGGTCCACAAACCCGGAAAGTTGCCGACCTGGTAGCCGCCCTCACCGACGTCCCACGGTTCGGCGATCAGCTTGACCTGGCTGATAATCGGATCCTGTTGCACCAGATCGAAAAACGCGCTCAGCCGATCGACGTCGTAGAACTCGCGTGCCAGCGTCGAGGCCAGATCGAAGCGGAATCCGTCGACGTGCATCTCGGTCACCCAGTACCGCAGCGAGTCCATGATCAGCTGCAGCGTGTGCGGATGGCGCGCGTTGAGACTGTTGCCGGTACCGGTGAAGTCCTTGTAGCTACTCAGATCGTCGTCGACGAGCCGGTAGTAGGCGGCGTTGTCGATACCGCGGAAGTTGATCGTGGGGCCGAGATGGTTGCCTTCGGCGGTGTGGTTGTA
>NZ_JBYCLA010000057.1:0-2446 GCF_057473665.1 Mycobacterium sp. TH-M25 | reverse complement strand
CCATCGTCGATACTTTCCTCGCCTTCCTGGCCGGCTCGGCGCGGCAGAACCCGTAGGCAGCGCACCGATGTACGAAACTGTGGTCGCGTTAGTGGTCGCGTTGCACTTCGTCTTCATCGGTTACGTCGTTGTCGGCGGTTTCCTCGCCGTGCACTGGCGGCGCACGATCTGGCTGCACGTGCCGGCGGCGATCTGGGGGATCGGCATCGCCACCAATCGTGTTGACTGCCCGCTAACTTGGTTGGAACGGTGGGCTCGGGCGAGGGCCGCAATGACGCCACTGCCGCCGAACGGATTCATCGCCCACTACATCACCGGGGTGATCTATCCGGTCAGTTGGCTGGGCGGCGTGCAGATCGGCGCCTTTGTGGTGGTGGCGGTCTCCTGGGCGGTGTTTTTCTGTCTTGGTATCAGAAGGCGCCGGCAATGCCAGCCAGCTGACCGGCCCGCTGACGGGCGGCTTCGGCCAGCGGCGCGCTCTTTTCGGCCGCGGTAATGGCTAGCTTGCGGCCACGTTCGGCGCCGACCTGCAGGCTATGCACGATCTTTTCGCCAAGATCAGCGTCGAGCAGCCGGTGATCAGACCCGGGCACCGCTGAAGACACCGCGTCCGAGATCCGCGCGGCCGCCCGGCGGCCGCGCCACCCCAGGGACGGCTTGCCCGCGGTATCAGCGGCCGCGATCATCAGTCCGCCCAAAAGGCTAAGGTCGGCCAGAAACTCCCGGCGTTGCTGCGCTTTACGCCCTGGGTCGGATTCATTCCAGAACATGTGCACTCCCAGGTTGGCCGGCAACACGGTGCACGCCAGCGCGGCGGAGGCGAGCCGGGGCAGCTGACCGGTGGCGAGCAGCAGACCGCCCCCGATCTGAACGGCCGCATTGATCTGCGCGAACGTCTCGGCGTCGCCCGCAACACTGCTGCCAACGGTATCCGGCAATGCCTGCAGACCGCCCACTGCGGGCGCGGCGGCTTCCGCGGCCGACTTGGGGTTGAGCAGCGATTCGATTCCTTGGCCGATGAACACCACCGACAACAGCGGCCGCGCAATTCTGCGGATCAACATGGTCGGTGGATTACCCGGCTGACCGGCAAACAAACCGCGCTCCATGTCGGCGCAGTCAGCGACGGCAATTTGCCGCGACGGCGGATATGGTGGACTGAGTGCGAGCGTTGATCATTGTCGACATGCAGAACGATTTCTGCACGGGTGGCTCAGTGCCAGTGGCCGGCGCGGATGCGTTACCCCACGCGATCAACGCTTACCTGGCCCAGCATCCCAGCTATCAGCACGTCGTGGCCACTAAGGACTACCACATCAACCCTGGTGAACATTTCTCCGACACACCGGACTATGTGTCATCCTGGCCGCCGCACTGCGTGGCGGGAACCTACGGCGCCGATTTTCACCCTGATCTCGACACGAGCCCGGTGGAGGCGGTCTTCCGCAAGGGCGCTTACAGCGGGGCGTACAGCGGTTTCGAGGGCGTCAACGAGACGGAGACACCGCTGCTCGACTGGTTGCTTCGGCACGAGGTCAACGAGGTTGACGTGGTCGGTGTCGCCACCGATTTCTGCGTGTGCAAAACCGCCCAGGACGCGGCCCGGGCGGGCTTTACGACGCGGGTATTGCTAGACCTGTCGGTGGGGTCCAGGGCGCAGTCGACCATGGAGGCGCTCGACGAGATGCGCAAAGCCGGCGTCGCCGTGGTCTTGAGCTCCTGATGACGACACCGAGCCGCCACGAGCTGCTGGCCGCGGTGGAACGGTCGCCTCAGGCGGCCGCTTCGCACGACCGTGCCGGCTGGGTTGGGCTATTCACCAGTGACGGCCGAATCGAAGATCCAGTGGGCTCGCAGCCGCATGTAGGGCACGCACAGATCGGCCGCTTTTACGACACCTTCATCGGCCCGCGCGACATCACATTCCATCGCGATGTGGATATCGTCGTCGGCCCGGTCGTCATACGCGATCTCGAACTCGAGGTGGCGATGTCTTCGGCCGTGACAATGTACATTCCCGCATTCTTGCGCTACGACCTCCGAGAGGCTAACGGCGAGTGGCGGATTGCCGTGCTGCGGGCCTACTGGGAGCTGCCGGCGATGATGCTGCAGTTCCTGCTAACCGGGTCGCGAGCAGTATCGCCCGCCCTGCAACTGTCCCGAAGTCTATTGGGCAACCAAGGATTGCGCGGTACCGCGGGTTTCATGACGGGTTTTCGCAGGGCCGGCACACGCCACAAGAAGCTGGTGGCAACCTTCCTGCACTCGGTTGCGCACCATGACAAGTCTGCCACCTGTCATGCACTGTCACCTACTGCTGCAATAACTTTGGGTGACAACGATCCCCTCGACGTTGCTGAACTCGTTGAACGGCTCAACGGGGCCAGCTGGACCAAGATGAACAGCGCGGGATCCACCGTTGCGGTCTCGCTGGCCGGTCACGAGC
>NZ_JBYCLA010000056.1:0-5855 GCF_057473665.1 Mycobacterium sp. TH-M25 | reverse complement strand
CGGTGCCGAGGTGTCGGTGGTGGCGTGTGACGCTGCGGATCGTGCTGCGTTGGCGAAGGTGATCGCCGACATTCCGGTGCAGCATCCGTTGTCGGGGGTGATCCATGCCGCGGGTGTGCTCGATGATGCGGTGCTGATGTCGTTGACGCCGGAGCGGGTGGATGCGGTGTTGCGGGCCAAGGTCGACATTGCGTGGAATTTGCATGAGCTGACGGTGGATTTGAACGTCTCGGCGTTTGTGATGTTTTCCTCGATGGCTGCTTTGGTGGGGTCGTCGGGGCAGGCGAACTATGCGGCGGCCAATGGTTTTCTCGATGGTTTGGCGGCGCACCGCCGGGCGCACGGTCTGCCGGGGATCTCGCTGGGCTGGGGTCTGTGGGCGCAGGCCAGCGAGATGACGGGCGGACTCGACGAGGCGGGCCGGGCCCGGCTGGCCCGCACCGGTGTCAGGGCGCTCTCATCGGCCGACGCGCTGCAGCTTTTCGACACCGCGATGGTGATCGACGAGCCGTTCCTGCTGCCGGCGCACATCGACGCCGCCGCGCTGCGGGCCAATGCCGCCGTGGTGCCGCCGATGTTCATCGATCTGATCAACGCGCCCACCCGTCGGCGGGTCGACGATTCACTGGCCGCCAGTAAGTCAAAATCTGCTCTTGCGCAACGTATTCACGGGCTGGCTGAGGACGAGCAGCACGCGGTCCTGCTGGATCTGGTGCGCTCGCATATCGCCACCGTGCTGGGCACCACCACACCCGAGGCCGTCGACCCCGACAAGGCGTTCCAGGAGTTGGGTTTCGACTCGCTGACCGCCGTCGAAATGCGCAACCGCCTCAAAGCCGCCACCGGTCTGGCGTTGTCACCGACGCTGATCTTCGACTACCCGACGCCGAGTCGGTTGGCCGCCTACTTCCGCACCGAACTCGCCGGTGTCCCACAGGAAGTCAAGCGCGTGTCCGCGGTGCGGATCACCGGCGACGAGCAGATCGCGATCGTCGGCATGGCATGTCGCTACCCCGGCGGCGTCAACTCGCCGGAAGACCTCTGGGACATGGTCATCGAAGGCCGCGACGTCATCACCGAATTCCCCGGCGACCGCGGCTGGGACGTGGCCAGTCTCTACAACCCCGACCCCGATGTCGCCGAGACCTGCTACACCCGCGTCGGCGGATTCGTCGAAAACGTCGGTGATTTCGATCCGGCATTCTTTGGTATCGGACCTTCCGAGGCGCTGGCGATGGATCCCCAGCAGCGGATGTTCCTCGAGTTGGCCTGGGAGGCATTGGAGCGGGCCGGAATTGACCCGACCTCGTTGCGAGGCAGCGCCACCGGAGTTTTCGCCGGATTGATGACACAGGGTTATGGCATGTTCTCGGCCAAGCCGGTGGAAGGGTTCCGGCTGACCGGCCAGCTGTCCAGCGTCGCATCGGGCCGGATCTCCTACGTGCTCGGGCTGGAAGGCCCGGCGGTGTCGGTGGACACCGCCTGCTCGACGTCGCTGGTGACCTTGCACATGGCCGCGCAGTCGCTGCGGTCGGGGGAGTCCGACCTCGCGCTGGCCGGTGGTGTCACGGTCAACGCCACACCCGACATCTTTGTCGAATTCAGCCGTTGGCGTGGGCTGTCCACCGACGGACGCTGCAAGGCGTTCGCCGGCGCCGCCGACGGCACCGGGTTCTCCGAAGGCGGCGGCATGCTGGTGCTGGAGCGGTTGTCCGACGCCAGGCGCCTCGGCCACCCCGTCCTGGCCTTGGTGAGCGGGTCGGCGATCAACCAGGACGGCGCCTCCAACGGGCTGACCGCGCCCAACGGCCCCTCACAGCAGCGGGTGGTCCGTTCGGCGCTGACCAGCGCGGGCCTCACCAGCGCCGATGTCGACGTCGTCGAAGGGCACGGTACCGGCACTACGCTGGGTGATCCGATTGAGGCCCAGGCGATCCTGGCGACCTACGGACAGGACCGGCAGACCCCGCTGTGGCTGGGTTCGATCAAGTCGAATATGGGCCACACCCAGGCCGCCGCGGGTGTCGCGGGCGTGATGAAGATGGTCCTGGCCATGCGCCACGAGGTGCTGCCGCCGACCCTGCACGTGGATGTGCCCAGCCCGCATGTGGATTGGACGATGGGCTCGGTGCAGCTGCTCACAGAACCCCAGCCGTGGAAGTCCGACGGCCGTCCGCGCCGCGCGGGGGTGTCGTCGTTCGGCATCAGCGGCACCAACGCGCACGTGATCATCGAAGCCCCTCCGGCGGTCGACGCACCCGCCGTGGAAGCCTCCGCTGCGCCACCCGTCATCCCGTGGGTGCTCACGGCCAAATCGGCTGCGGCGCTTCAATCTCAGGCCGCACGCCTGGCCGAATTCATCAGCGCACGAGACGAGTTGGCTGCCGTCGACGCGGGGTGGGCGTTGGCGGGCCGCACGGCATTCGAACACCGGGCCGTCGCGCTGGGCGACGACCGCGACCATTTGCTGGCCGGCTTGGCCGAACTCGCCTCCGGCGAAAGTACATCGGTGGTCAGCGGCACCGCCCTGCCCGGCAAAACCGTCTTCGTGTTCCCCGGCCAGGGCTCACAATGGCTCGGTATGGGAATGGGGCTGCACGCCACCTACCCGGTCTTCGCCGAAGCGTTAAACACCGTGGTCGGTGAGCTGGACCGGCACCTGCTGCGCCCGCTCCGCGAAGTGATGTGGGGTCATGACGAAGACCTTTTGAGCACAACTGAATTCGCTCAGCCGGCGTTGTTCGCCGTCGAGGTTGCGCTCTACCGGCTGCTGCAGTCCTGGGGTGTGCGCCCCGACTTCGTGATGGGCCACTCGGTCGGTGAGCTCACTGCGGCGCACGTGGCGGGCGCGCTGTCGCTGGAGAACGCGGCGCTGCTGGTGGTCGCCCGCGGCCGATTCATGCAGGCCCTGCCGAGCGGCGGCGCGATGGTCGCCGTGCAGGCAGGCGAGGACGAGGTGCGCCCGCTGCTGACCGCGAACGTCGGCATCGCCGCGGTGAACGGCCCGTCGTCGGTGGTGGTGTCGGGCGACGAAGACGGCGTGAACGGAATCGTCGAGCAACTACGCGCACAGGGCCGTCGGGTCCACCGGCTCGCGGTGTCGCATGCGTTCCATTCGCCGTTGATGCAGCCGATGATCAGCGAATTCAATTCTGCCGCAAGGGAACTGTCCGTCAACCCAGTCAGCATCCCGGTGATCTCCAACGTGACCGGTGAGCTGGCCGGCGAGGAATTCGCCTCGGCAGACTACTGGACGCGGCACATCCTGGCGGCCGTCCGATTCGCCGACAGTGTTCGCTTCGCCAACTCGACCGGTGCCACCCACTTCATCGAGGTGGGCCCCGGCGGTGGTCTCACCTCGTCGGTGGAAGAGTCGCTGGCCGACGCCGAGGTGGTGTCGGTCCCGTTGCTGCGCAAGGACCGTCCCGAACCGAACAGCCTGATGAGCGGACTGACGCAAGCATTCGTGTCGGGGGTCTGCATCGATTGGCGTGCGATGCTGCCCGGCGCGAAGTTCGTCGAACTTCCGACGTATGCCTTTGAGCGACGGCGCTTCTGGCTGTCCGCCGACGACTCTGCGGTGGACGCCGAGGGTCTCGGCCTGTCGCCCAGTGAGCATGCGCTGCTCGGCGCGGTGGTGGACCTGCCGACGTCCGGCGGGGTCGTGCTGACCGGTCGACTGTCGGCGCAGTCGCAGGGTTGGCTGTCTGACCATGCGGTCGGTGGCGTGGTCATCTTCCCGGGCGCGGGCTTCGTCGAGTTGGCGATCCGGGCCGGCGACGAGGTCGGCTGTTCGGTCGTCGACGAGTTGACGCTCGCGGCGCCGCTGGTGATCCCGACGGTCGGTGCGGTGGCCGTGCAGGTGGTCGTCGACGGTGCCGACGAAGCGGGTCACCGTGCGGTGTCGGTGTTGTCCCGCGCCGACATTCATTCGGGCTGGACTCGGCATGCTGAGGGCATCGTCCGGCCCGGCACCGCGGAGTCCGGCACCGACCTGACCGCCTGGCCGCCGCCGGGCGCGACACCCGTCGACATCGAGGGCCTCTACGACCGGCTGGCGGCGCGCGGATACGGGTACGGCCCCGCATTTCAGGGACTGACAGCCATGTGGCGCCGCGGCGAGGAGGTGTTCGCCGACGTGTCGCTGCCCGGCGATGCCGGTGTGTCGCCGACCGGATTCGGTGTTCATCCGGCGGTTCTGGATGCCGCGCTGCACGCGATGATCGTCGCTATCGAGGCCGACCACGACGGCAAAGACGGCGTCCTGGTGCCGTTCTCGTGGCAGGGTGTCTCACTGCATGCGGCGGGTGCCTCGTCGGTGCGGGCCCGGATCGCGCCCGCGGGTCCGTCGTCGGTGAGGGTGGAATTAGCTGACGCGCTGGGGCTTCCGGTGCTGTCGGTCGCATCGATGGTGGCCCGCCCGGTATCGCGGCAGCAGTTGATGGCCGCCGTGTCGGGTTCGGGTCCCGACCGGATCTTCGAAGTGGTCTGGTCGCCCGCGGCGTCCGGACCGTACGTCGACACACCATCCTACGATGTGTTCCAATCCCAGCCCGCCGACGATGACACGCTGGGTTCGACTTACCGGCGCACCCATGAAGCGCTGGCCGCGCTGCAGTCCTGGCTCGCCGAGCACGACTCCGGCACCCTGGTGATAGCGACGCGGGGCGCGGTCGGGCGAGCCGGGGAGGACGTGACCGATCTGGCCGGAGCCGCGGTGTGGGGTCTGGTGCGTTCCGCTCAGACCGAGCATCCGGGCCGGATTGTGCTGGCGGATTCCGATGGACCACTGAGTGATTCGACGATCGCCGCAATCCTGGCGGCGGGTGAGCCGCAGGTGCTGGTACGCCACGACACGGTCTACACCGGTCGGGTTCGCGGTAGCCGGGCGGTGGACGCGCTGCTGGTGCCGCCAGGTGGCGATGCGTGGCGGCTCGGCATGTCCAGCAAGGGCACGTTTGAAAACTTGGTGCTCGAACCGATTCCGGACGCCCATGCTCGGCTGGAACCGGGCCAGGTACGGATTGCGGTGCGCACCATGCCGGCCAACTTCCGCGACGTGATGATCGCGCTCGGTCTCTACCCCGACGAGGACGCCGTAATGGGAGTCGAAGCGTCCGGCGTCGTGACCGAAACCGCACCCGACGTGAGCCGTTTTGCGGTCGGCGACCGGGTGACCGGCTTGTTCCCCGAGGGCACCGGGACCGTGGCGATCACCGACGCGCGCCTGTTGATGAGCGTCCCGTCGGGCTGGTCCTACACCGAAGCGGCGACCGCACCGGTCGTGTTCGCCACCGCCTATTACGCGCTGACCGCGCTGGCGGGCGTCACGGCGGGCCAGCGCATTGTGATTCACGCCGCGGCCGGCGGGGTCGGCATGGCCGCGGTGCAGTTGGCGCGGTACTTCGGGCTGGAGGTGTTCGCTACTGCCAGCCGTCCCAAGTGGGACACGTTGCGGGCAATGGGCTTTGACGACGCCCACATCGGTGATTCCCGTTCAGTGGAGTTCGAAGACAAGTTCCGTGCCGCGACCGGCGGTCGTGGAGTGGATGTCGTGCTGGACTCGCTGGCCGGTGAATTCGTCGACGCCTCACTGCGTCTGGTCAAGCCCGGCGGGGTGTTCCTGGAAATGGGTAAGACCGACATCCGCGACGCCACTGAAGTGGCGGCCGAGTACGGCGCCGTGCGCGACCGCGCGTTCGACCTCTTCGAAGCGGGGGCGGATCACATCGAGCGGATGCTCTCGAAGTTGACGACGCTGTTCGAGGCGGGCGTGCTGCGCCCGTTGCCGGTGACCACTTTCGACGTGCGGCGGGCGCCCGTGGCGCTGCGGTATTTGAGCCAGGCGCGTCATA
>NZ_JBYCLA010000055.1:0-6424 GCF_057473665.1 Mycobacterium sp. TH-M25 | reverse complement strand
TCGGGTTGTGGCGCCAGTTCGTGGGCGATGGCTGTGCGCACCACCGCCGATACCGGTAGGCCGCGTTCTGCGGCATTAGCGCGTAGCCGGGTCATCTCATCGGCGGCGAGGCGCACGGTGATGGTTTGGGCCTTTTCGCGGTTGGGGTGGGCGGCCGGCGCGGTCGTGTATTCAGGGCTGTTGACGGCTTCCAGCTCGCGCGTTGTTCACTGATTGTTCCTTTCCACGGTATGTGCCCTGGTCGGTGGCGTTGGAGGGTAGCTTGACTAACCCATCACGTACTGCCATTGTTAGTACATGCCTGTCATGAAAGATAACCGCTTGCAGCTGCGTGTCGACGCGGCGTCGAAGCGTCGGCTGGAGCTGGCTGCAAGTGAGGCGCATCTGAGTGTGTCGGCGTTCGTACTGCAGGCCGCCAGTCAGGCTGCCGACGAGCTGTTAGCCGAACGACAAATCATCCACCTGCCGCCCGACACGGCGGCGGCATTCACCGCGGCTCTTGACCGTCCGGCGCAGGTGAATGAGCGGTTGGTGTCCGCATTGCAGCGCCCACAGAAGTTCAGCTGGCTGGACTGAGTGCAGTTCTACCGGCCGACGCCGCTAGATCCGGACAAGCACCAGCGCGACGGGTTCGCCTCGGGTGAGCCATCATTGGACGAGTGGCTACGCCGCTACGCGGGCCAAAATCGACGCGGCAACACCGCCGCGGTATGGGTAATAGCTGACCGCGACTACAAGGTGGTCTGCTACGCAACGTTGTCGATGACCTCGGTGGATCGCTCGGCCAGCCCCGGACCTTTGGCGAAGGGTGCCCCGACGCAGGTTCCTGCGCTGCTCGTCGGCCGGCTAGCCACCGACGTGGGTGCGAGCGGACTTGGGCTCGGCACTCAAATGGTCAAGCACATCTTGGCGACGGCGGCCGAGCTCAACCTGAAGGCAGCGTGTCGGGCAGTTGTGGTCACCGCGCTTAACGCAACGGCGTTTCGGTGGTGGCAGCGGTTTGGCTTTGATCCGCTGGACGCCGACGACGCGACAAACCTAGACCTCTATCTGCTGACGAAAGACATCGACGCCACGCTCGCACGCCTCTGACGATCAGCGGCTCGATGCCCGAAAACAATCCAGCATCAACAACTTTGACAATCGTGGGGCTGTAACCGAACCATATTTTGATCGGGCCACCTCTCCAATGGCAGAGGCATGCCGCGACTCACCTACCTTAGATGTCGCAGTTGGCAACCCCAGGCCATCATCGGACTCCTACCAGCCCTTTTGTTGCCGACAGTCAAGCGAAGCGGCACAGACACGTGACCTTGGTGACATGTCGGGAAACTATCCTGCGGCCGTCCACAGTCAGCTCACTACAGAGCTCGCTGTGTGACGCGCGGCCCGTTCCTACCAGGTTCGTGCAGAAGAGCCCCTAATCCGCCAGCGGACGTAGGCGATCATGAACATGCTAAGCAGACACAGCATCGAGGTTGCGAAAACCCAGGCGCCTAAAGTGTGAGCCCAAAGGGTTTCGTTGGCTGGTGCAAAGGGAGCGATGGCGCTCAAATCGGTGGTGGACGCAGATGCGGCGAACCCCCAGCGCGCTGGGATTAGCCAGGACAACTGATTAAGAATTGGTCGGCCTGTCATGGGGATCAGACCGCCGGAGAACACAATCGAGACCATTGTTGAGAGGACGAGCATCGGAAGTATCTGATCCTGCGTCCGAGCAGTTGCGGAAAGCGCCAGACCCATGACGAGCGAGGCGGCCCCCGTGCCGAAAAGAACGACGTAAAGTTCGAGAGTGGCGTCACCGAGGACGGCGCCTCCGCGTGTGGGCGCACCCTTTCCTGTCACGGTGATCGCCGTCACGACAGCAGTCTGGACAGCGATGATCGCGAACGAAACCAGCAGTTTGGCCATGATGTACGCCGAGGCGGAAAGCCCGGCGGCCTGTTCGCGCTCGAAAATAATCCGTTCGCCGACTATCTCGCGGATCGTCAACGCGGCTCCCATGAAGATAGCGTCGATGTTCAGAAGTTCCAACACTTGTGAAGGCTCGTTCGGAAAACGATCGTGCACGCTCGCCCGGCCGAATCCATTATCTCCGGGCACAACCAGTGATAGCACGCCCACAACGAGAGGTAGTACCGCCAGGAACACCAAATAGCCTCGATCAGCGACGAGAAGACGCCCATGGCGTCGAGCAACAATGCCAAGCTGGCAGATCCGTGAACACGTAGTGGATGTGGTGTCAGAAGTCACCAAGTTCACTGTCGGCCGCGGTGTTGAACTTTCAGTTAGGCCGCACGCCAGGTAATTTCGGTGAGCCCCTTCCGGATCCGTGCCTAATCGTGTGAAGATGTCTGCCCAGTCGCTAGTCCCCAAGGTTTCTGGGATTTGGGACGGCGGTCCGCAGTACGCCGTCCTTCCGGATGCGAGAATTAGCACTTGCTCGCACATATTCAGATAGGTCAAGCAATGGGTGATGACGACTACCACCCGTCCCGCATCGGCGAGCTTGCGCAGCCAGGTCATGACCTGGCGGTCCAAAGCCGGATCGAGCCCGGAGGTGGGTTCGTCAAGGATCAGCAAGGATGGCTCGGTAAGCAACTCCATGGCGACCGACGTCCTTTTGCGCTGTCCTCCGGACAGCTTGTCGATTCTCATGTGGGCACAGGCAGACAGTTCGAGTTCGCAGAGCACGTTGGCTACTGCCCGGTTACGCTGGCTGCGCGTGGCATCCGGCAGCCGAAGTTCGGCTGCGTAGCCAACCGCTTGTTCGACTGTCAATTTGTCGTGCATGGTGTCGCATTGAGGCACCACACCAACCTCATGACGAATTGCGGCGGGCGCGCGGTAGAGATCATGGCCGGTGAAGTACACGCTGCCCGTAGTTGGCCTGTAAATACCGCTGATGACCCGCGCCAGAGTGGATTTTCCCGCCCCTGAGGGACCGATTACCGCTGTGAGTGAACCGCAGCGCGCCTGAAACGATACATCCGCCAACAGCTCAGATTTTCTGATTGTGACGCCGACGGAGCGCACATCGAGGTGGCCGCCTCGGCTGGTGAGCCCGCCGATGGCGACAACCGCTTCCGCTTCGCATCCCTGAGGCATGCCCTTCGGGCGGGCAGACGCATCAAGGACGGCAAGGGGCAGAAGTGGCGCAGAAACGGATAATTCGAGTCGTCCCCTTAGCATGCGGCCCCCCTCTAGTTTTGCGCCTGAATCTCATCGCAATTCGGCGTGGTGGGGACGCCGTTGAATCGGTCGGTAACCCACGCAATGCTTCGCTCACCATCGACAAATGTCGGTAGTAAGGTGTTGACATCTACTTTGTTGAAGAGCGGAGGCTCCTCATTAGTCCAGAATGTGACATCGGCCCCCATCGCACAATAGTCCGCCGCGCTCTGACGAGCTTGCGCATACCCTCCGAAGGGGTCCCACCGGTTGTGCGTGAAGTACACCGGCCCGGTGGGTTTGATATTGCCGATGCGCTGCGCCGCTAGGAGGCTCTTAAACGGGTCCTTTTTGACTGCTTCATAGATGTCATTTTTGAACCAGCCATCATAATGGCGGAACATATAATCGATGCCAGTCTGCATCAAGCACTGACGCCCAGTATTCTCATACATTTCCATACCGCGCGGGGTGAGCGAGTCCTTAATGGTTTGTTCTGCTTCAGGATACGACGCGGCGATGCCTCGCAAAAACCACCCGGTCGCTCCCGCCAGGTAATTGCCGTCAATAGGCGCTAGCATTTCGGCCAAATCGGTGGGCGCGGCGGCCGCATACGTTCCAACCACGTTGAGCTCGGGTGCGTGGCTGCCCACCAGCTCGGCCGCCGACAACGCGGCATACCCGCCGGCTATCCATCCCCAGAAGGCCACCGGCCCGTGCGAGTCCAGGGACGTACCTGGCAATTTCATGGCCGCGCGGGCGGCATCGATAAGGGCGCTTCCTGATGCGACCCGGTTCAGCCATTGTGGCGATTGTGCAACGTGGACGCCTTCCCCAACGCCATCAGTTATCACGATGGCAAATCCGCGGGCCAGCAACGTGCCGATGAAGCCCCATTCCAGGTTGATCATCAGGTCGAACCCGGTCTGCAGTGAGGCGTGTATACCCTGGTCCATCATCCGCGACGGCGCGCACTGCTCGCCTGGCCCGAACGGAATCGTCGCATAGGCCAGTAGCGGCCGTGGACCGTCGCCGGGCCAAGGATTGTCCGGCTCGATATAGGTGCCGGTCACCGCGACCGGGTTACCCGTCGCGTCGGTGCTGCGATACATGATCCGGGTTCCCGATCCTTGATAGTGCCCCAACACACCGGAAGGTTCCTTGACTATGCGTTGTGGCTCGGTGCGGATCACGTCACCAGGCTGACCCGGCGGCAATGGATCGGGCGGGGTGTAGAACTCCACATATCGGCTTTCGTCGCCACGCGCATCCGGCGCGACCGTAAGGGTGGGAATCACCACGACGGCAATAGCCAAGGCTGCGAAGGCAGTCTTCCACCACCCGGTTCGTCGACTGGCGACGGTCGACGTACGGGGCAGTTTGGAGCCATCGTGAGGTGCGTGAGCGATTCTCCGGAGAACACCTTCTGCGCTGTGTGTCGGCGCGAACTGCCGCACAACTAAACGGGCCCGCCTCACCCAAAAACAGTCGACCCCTGTCGCCTCATAACGATACGCACGACTGCCCAGCCCTTCCTCGGGCGTATCCCGCTTAGTGTCCGATATGTGGGGTGCCTCACGACAGTATCGAGGGCCGTCGTCCGTCGCGATGGGCCGCAGGCCAAAAAGCGGAGCGTGCGAACGGCTTTGATCCCGGGCCACTGCGCTAACGAGTGCCACCTTCCATCTGCATTTACGCATGTCGATCTCCTTATTTTGACCGGCCGGAGGCCAGCATGTTCCGTTGTTTTCCGACACATCGCAGTCGAAGTCAGCGATGACGAACTACCAAATCCATTGCTAATCAGAACTTTTCGATCTTCTGCCTCGGCTTGTCGCCGATTGACTGGCCGCGGGGGAACTCGGCGATCCATCGCGCTCTTGCCGCAGGGCAAATCGTTGTAGCTTTCCGCTGGGTGTCCTGGGTAGCGAATCGACAACTTCTACGATCCGAGGAAAGGCATGCTTGCCATATTCGGAGCGCACCAAGTCCTGAAGCTGCTCGACGAGTCCACTCGCCCCAGGATCACTGTGGAGAGGGACTGCGGCGTCCGGGGATAGAACAACGAATGCCTGGATAACCTCACCCCGGATCGCGTCAGGGCGGCCTATTACTGCGGCATCCGCGACCGCGGGATGTTTGACCAGGATGTCCTCGATATCGATCGGCGAGATGCGATATCCGGCCATCAGGATGACGTCGTCGTCGCGGCCGGCGAACGAGAACTGATCGCCGTGGCGTGTGGCCGCGTCTCCTGACAGATACCACCGGCCGTTGGAGCTAAATCGCTCACGCGTGCGCTCGGGTGCGTCAACATAGCCGGTGAACCACATCAGCGGGCTTCGCTCAGTGTCCAGCGCGAGCAGGCCACGATGGACATCAGCCACGAAACCCGGGAGTGCTCGCCCGAGCGAACCCGCTTGGATGGGGCCGCGGAGGCGGTCGTGCCAGCAGTTCGCCACGACCATCCCTTGCTCGGTCTGTCCGTAGTGATCGCGGACCTCCGTGCCCAAGGCCTCGGGTGCCCACTCGTTGACATCGGGGGTAAGTGGTTCACCTGCCGACGATGCGCATCGCAGAACTGGCGCTCGGACGCCGCTGTCGATCATCGCCCGATACATTGTCGGAGCACCGGCGAAGTTGGTGACCTTACAGGTCTCAATGACTGCGGCGGTGGATTCGGGACTGAATGGCATTGCGGCCAGGACGGTCGTCAGTCCGGCAGCGAGCGGAGCCACGACGGCGAAGTACAGTCCGTATGCCCACCCGGGATCTGCGGCGTTCCAGTACACGTCGTCGGCCCGGACGTCTAGGCCAAACTCGAGGTAGGCGACGAAGGCGGCGACCGCGCGTCTGGGAACGGGTACGCCGCTGGGGGGGCCGGTCGTGCCCGACGTATAAAGCTGGATAAAGACTTCTTCGGGCCCACCGATGTGGTCCTCACGCAACGGCTCAGCAGCGGCGACTGCCCCATATAGATCTGGGCCCCACTGCACCACGGTGCACGACGAGAGCCCACTCAGCTTGCCAACTTGATCGGCATCGGTCACCACTACGCGGGCTCGCGCCGACTGGAGACGCGCTTCCACCGCTGGGGGTGCGAATGCCGTAAACAGCGGCACGTAGATCGCACCAAGTCGCCACAGTGCGAGCATGGTGATCACCAGCTCGCTGCCTTTACTCATCAACACCGCAACTCGGTCACCTAGGGCAACCCCGCGCCCTGCGAGAACCGAGGCCATCCGGCGAGATT
>NZ_JBYCLA010000054.1:0-3848 GCF_057473665.1 Mycobacterium sp. TH-M25 | reverse complement strand
CAGCTGCATCGTCCGCTGGTAGTCATGGATCCGCTCGTAGGACAGCGTCAACGACCGCCGAATTGAGCGCCCAGCATTATTGATCAGAATGTCGACGCCGCCGAGATCGGCGAGCACCTGATCAGCCATAGCGGCGATGGCATCCACGTCGGACAGGTCGCACGGGTATACGTGGGCGGTCCCGCCATTGCCACGAATATCGTTGGCGACCTTTTCCAGGTTCTCCAGAGTCCGCGCGACCAGCACCACCGTGCCACCTGCTGCCGCGATTTTTGCCGCCGCCGCCGCGCCAATACCCGACGAGCCTCCGGTGATGAGGATCGTCTTGCCCCCGACCACGTCGCTGAGTTTGCGACCCTGCACCGCATCGAGCAGGTTCCGCAGATAGAACGGCCGGTATCGCCCAGCGGAGTTAGGGGTGTTGACGATATTGGACATCGCCGCGAATGGCTTTTCGACGAGGTTCGTCAGGTCGCCAAGATTCATCGATCGTCGCTCCTGGTGATGTTCGTGAGACGGGTCATCAAGCCCAACCTAGGACATCACTGCATGAATCGATGGAGATTGCCGTCATGTTGCCCCAGCCCAAGCGCCGGGCCGCCGACGGAATGTGCGGCTGAGAACTGGCAAGCGGCTTGTTACACAAGGTAATACGAACGTGATTGGATACTAACGGACTCGCAACAGCGCAGTGCTCGGCTGTCCCCATGAGAATATTGTCACGATTCGGCAGGCGCGAGCCCGCCAGCATCTACGACAGGATCGGCGGGTACGAGGCGATCGAAGTGGTTGTCGAGGACTTCTATGCCCGCGTTCTCGCTGATGATCAACTGTCCAGTTTCTTCGCCGGAACGAATATGAGCCGTCTTAAGGGCAAACAGGCTGAATTCATCGCGGCCGCTCTCGGCGGGCCGGCCCCCTACACCGGTGCGTCGATGAAACAGGTGCATCAGGGGCGAGGAATCACTATGCACCACTTCACCCTCGTGGCAGGACACTTGAGCGACGCGCTCACGGCCGCCGGAATCCTCGCTGAGACTGTGACGGAAATACTCGGGGTCATCGCTGGACTGGCCCCCGACGTGGTGTCGGGCGAAACCACCACAGCACAGGTCTGACCAGGCTCGACCATAAAAAGAAGTTCCGCGCCGGTGCGCGTGTCGCATCGGCGGGCAACCGGCAGCCGGGTAGTCAGTTCGTATGCGACTGATCGCCATCATCGTGACAGCTCTGGTTTTGAGCGCTTGCGGGCCGACAACAAGCCATCCGGCGACAAGTTCGTCCGCGATATCGCTCGATTGCACAAAAACCTCAAACAATGCACAGCAGCTGGTATGTGGTGACCCGCACTTAATGGACCTCGAGCACCGGCTGCAGACCGCCTATCAGCAGGCGCTGGCCCGTCCTGGCGCGGACCAAGCTGGGCTGACGGCCGCACAAGACAGCTGGAGGACGGTCCGCGACGGCTGCGCACAAAACGCTGATGTGCGCACCTGCGTGGTAGAGGCCTATCAGACCCGGCTGGTCCAGCTGGCCATCGCCGACCCAGCCACCGTGACACCAGCCGTGATCACTTACCACTGTCCCCTAGGGTCCGGGCCGCTAACCGCGCAGTTCTACAACCAGTTCGACCCGGCGACCGCGGTACTCAACTGGAACGGCGACCAGGAGATCCTGTTCGTCCAACCGTCCGGCAGCGGCGCCCGGTACGGGCGCCAAGGCGTGGAATATTGGGAGCATCAAGGCGAGGTCAGGCTTGATTTCAACGGCAACAGGTTCGTCTGTACGACGCGGTAACGTCGATCAACGATTGATCGCGACGCTCGATCGACATCTGGGCATACCGGCAACGATCTGACCCATTTTTGATGAGAATGTCTGTTATGCGGCGCACATTCGAAGATCTGGTGGCAGAAGCTGATTCGGTACCCGTCGACGGCTGGGATTTTTCTTGGCTGGACAGCCGTGCGACGGAGGAACGACCGTCCTGGGGCTATCAGCGGGCGTTGAGCCAGCGTTTGGCTAGTGTGTCGGCGGCGCTGGACCTGCACACCGGCGGCGGCGAGGTGTTGGCCGGCGCGACGCCGTTCCCACCCACGATGGCAGCGATCGAGACGTGGCCTCCGAACGCGGCGCGGGCAACCAAGCTGTTGCACCCGCTCGGCGTGGTGGTCGTGGCAACTCGGGATGAACCCCTGTTGCCGTTCGCCGACGGAGCGTTTGACCTGGTGACCGCTCGTCATCCGATCTCCGTGTGGTGGACCGAGATCGTTCGGGTGCTCCGGCCGGGCGGCACCTACTTTGCGCAGCAAATCGGGCCCGCGACGATGTCCGAGCTGGTCGAGTACTTCAGCGGGCCGCAACCCGAGAAATGGGCCGAGTGTCATCCCGACGTCGTGAGTGCGCAGGCACAAGCCGCTGGCCTACAGATCGTGGATCTGCGCATGGAGCGGCTACGAGCCGAGTTCTTCGACATCGGCGCCGTTATCTACTTCCTACGTAAGGTGATTTGGACGGTGCCGGACTTTACTGTGGACCGCTATCGCGACCGGCTGCGGGAACTTCATGAACGCATCGAGGCCGACGGGCTGTTCGTCGCGCACTCGACGCGGGTCCTCGTCGATGCCCGCAAACCCGACTGACCGCTGGTGCCGGTCACCCTTCAGCACGCAGCACGTCCAGTGCGTGCTGTAGATCGGGTGGGTAGGGGCTGACGATCTCGACCCGCCTGCCGTCGGCCGGATGGGCGAATGACAGCGACCGGGCGTGCAGCCATTGACGTTCCAGCCCAAGCCTTTTCGCTAGCTTCGGGTCGGCCCCATAAACGAGGTCGCCACAGCATGGATGATGCAGCGCGGCAAAATGCACCCGGATCTGGTGGGTGCGACCGGTTTCCAGATGCACGTCAAGCAGGCTCGCAGCGACGAAGGCTTCCAGGGTGTCGTAGTGGGTGAGGCTATGCCGACCGTCTTTGGTGACCGCGAACTTCCAGTCGTGGCCACGATGCCGGCCGATCGGCGCGTCGATTGTCCCGCTGGACGGATCCGGGTGGCCCTGTACCAGCGCGTGGTAGCGCTTGTCGACCGTCCGGTATTTGAACGCCCGCTTGAGCACTGTGTAGGCGCGCTCGGAGATCGCCACCACCATTACACCCGAGGTGCCGACGTCGAGACGATGCACAATGCCTTGGCGCTCGTGCACACCCGAGGTGGTGATCCGGTAGCCGGCAGCGGCCAGGCCGCCGAGCACCGTCGGCCCGGTCCAGCCGACCGATGCATGCGCCGCCACCGCTGCCGGCTTGTCGACCGCGACGATGTCGTCGTCGGAATACAGGATTGTCATGCCCTCGATGTCGACCGGGGTGTTCTCCAGCGGCGCCGGCGTCTCGGGCAGGCGCACCTGCAACCAGGCACCTGATGTCAGCCGATCGGACTTTCCCGCCTGCACACCGTCCAACTCGACGCCGCCGCCTTCGGCGAGAGCAGCCGCGGCGGTTCGGGACAGCCCCAGCAGACGCGCCAACCCGGCATCAACACGCATGCCCGCGAGTCCCTCCGGGACGGGCATCGAGCGGTCATTCAAACGCACCGCTCCTCTCACCGCAAGCGGGAGGTGCTCCCACATCGCTCATTTGCTCTGCATCGTCGCCGGTGGCCATCAACGCTGACCGGCTTTGCGTCGACCGACAGTGTCGAAGTCGAAGCCAACGATTGACAGAACAACCAGCAGGATGGCGCCACCCACCACCGACGGATCGGCGACATTGAACACCGGCCACCAGCCGATCGATAAAAAGTCAACGACGTGTCCCTGCAGCGGCCCGGGCGCCCGAAAGAAGCGATCAACCA
>NZ_JBYCLA010000053.1:0-8593 GCF_057473665.1 Mycobacterium sp. TH-M25 | reverse complement strand
CGCCCGCTACGCCCAGCACTGGAACTTCGTCGGCGGCCCACCGGAGATGTTCGCGCGCAAGCGCGAGGTGTTGGCGTCGCACTGCGCCGACATCGGTCGCGATCCGAAAGAGATCATGACGTCGGCCCACCTGCGGCTGGAAGATGACCTCGACTACGCGAAAGTCATCGACGACGCCGCCGGCTTGGCCGCCGAAGGGCTGGACCTGGGCATCGTGTACATCCCGCCGCCGCACGACCCGGCGGTGCTGGAGCCGCTGGCCGAGGCGATCCGCGACTCGGGGCTGGTGACATAACTGTCAGGTGTCGAAACGGTGACACCGAGCAAACACTCGGGTCGAACTGCGCGACGTCGCTGCGCGGCCCGGAGGGCGGCTAGACGCCGAAGCGCATCAGATCGTCGGCGGTCACCAGTCGCTCGTGCCTGGCGGGGAATTCACGACTCTTCACCGGGTGGCGGAACCATGACCAGGCGATTCGGCTGACCCGAGAGCGGGTCATCGGGTTCATGTACACGCTGATTACTCCTGCGGCCAATTAGCTCAACCAGGCCCCACACCCCGCGGCGCCATCTCGAACAATTAGACACCCCTTAGCTGGCAAATAGCTTAGGACGCGCCGCGTAATTTATCAAATGTTGCGTGTGTGACCAATGCGACTAGCGTTGCGGGGCGGCGGTGGGAACGATCGGCGCCGGGAGTGCGGTCTCGCCCATCAGGAACCGGTCGACGGCGGCGGCTGCGGCCCGGCCTTCGGCGATCGCCCAGACGATCAACGACTGGCCGCGACCGGCGTCGCCGGCGACGAATACACCGGGCACCGACGTCTCGAAGTTGGCGGCGCGAGCCACGTTGCCCCGGTCGGTGAACTCGACACCCAGGTCGGTCAGCAGGCCGGTGCGCTCGGGGCCGACGAAGCCCATCGCCAGCAACACCAGGTCGGCCTCGAGTTCAAAGTCGCTGCCCTCGGCTTTGACGAACGTGCCGTCTTGCATCGTCACCTCGTGCACCTTGAGCGCGGTGACGTGACCGCCGCGGCCCACGAACTCTTCGGTGTTGACCGAGAACACCCGCTCGCCGCCCTCTTCGTGCGCCGACGACACCCGAAACATCATCGCGTAGGTCGGCCACGGCGTCGACGGCGCGCGGCTCTCCGGCGGCCGCGGCATGATCTCGAACTGGTGGATGCTCTCGGCGAGCTGACGGTGCGCGGTACCCAGGCAGTCCGCGCCGGTGTCCCCACCGCCGATGATGACCACCTTCTTACCCTCGGC
Organism: Mycobacterium sp. TH-M25; assembly: GCF_057473665.1. NCBI lineage: Bacteria > Bacillati > Actinomycetota > Actinomycetes > Mycobacteriales > Mycobacteriaceae > Mycobacterium > Mycobacterium sp. TH-M25. The sequence goes on along the minus strand of NZ_JBYCLA010000053.1, from coordinate 7,321 downwards.
GGTGATCGGCGGTTCGTCCAATTCGCCTGCGGCATAACGGTTGCCCCACGGCAGGTACTCCATCGCCTGGTAGATGCCGTCCAGCTCGCGACCGGGGATCGGCAGGTCCCGCCAGGCGGTTGCCCCGCCGGCCAGCACCACCGCGTCGAAGTCGGACTTCAACTCCTCGACGGAGATGTCGGCGCCGACGTTGACGCCGGCGCGAAATTCGGTGCCCTCGGCTTTCATCTGCTCGAGCCGGCGGTCCAGGTGCCGCTTTTCCATCTTGAACTCGGGGATGCCGTAGCGCAGCAGGCCGCCGATCTTGTCCGCGCGCTCCAACACCGTCACCGCATGACCGGCCCGGGTCAGCTGCTGCGCGGCGGCCAGGCCGGCCGGCCCCGAACCCACCACGGCCACCTTCTTGCCGGTGTGCTGGTCGGGCGGCAGCGGGACCACCCAGCCTTCGTCGAAGGCGTTGTCGATGATCTCGACTTCGATCTGCTTGATCGTCACCGCGTCCTGGTTGATGCCCAGCACGCAGGACGACTCACACGGAGCCGGGCAGAGCCGACCGGTGAACTCGGGGAAGTTGTTGGTCGCGTGCAGCCGCTCGATGGCATCGCGCCACCGGTCGGTGCGGACCAGATCGTTCCATTCCGGGATCAGGTTGCCCAGTGGACAACCGTTGTGACAAAACGGAATTCCACAGTCCCTGCAACGGCTCGCCTGGTGCTGCAAGTTGGTGTGCGGGAAGTCTTCGTAGACCTCGTTCCAGTCCTTGATGCGCAGGTCCACCGGCCGGCGCTTGGGCGTCTCGCGGTGGGTGTACTTGAGGAAACCTCTGGGATCAGGCACTGGCGGCCGCCATGATCGCTTCCTCGGGATCGGTGCCGTTGCGCTCGGCCTCGGCGATCGCGTTGAGCACCCGCTCGTAATCGCGCGGCATCACCTTGACCAAGCGCTTTTGCTCGGCGTCCCAGTCGGCCAGAATCCGCTGGCCCACCGCGGAATCGGTGGCGTCGATGTGCGCCTGCAGCATTCCGTGCAGCCACTCCAGGTCGTCGGCGTCGAGCTCTTCGAGCGCGACCATCTCGGTGTTGAGGTTGGCTTCCAACGCGTCCTCGGGGTCGTAGACGTAGGCGATACCGCCGGACATGCCCGCCGCGAAGTTGCGGCCGGTACTGCCCAGGATCGCCACCTTGCCGCCGGTCATGTACTCGCAGCCGTGATCGCCGACGCCTTCGACCACCGCGTGTGCGCCGGAATTGCGCACGGCGAACCGCTCGCCCACCGCGCCGCGCAGGAATGCCTGGCCACTGGTCGCGCCGAACAGGATGACGTTGCCGCCGATGATGTTGTCCTCGGCCACGTAGTCCGCGGGCGCATCGTCCGGCGGCCGAACCACGACGCGTCCACCGGACAGGCCCTTGCCCACATAGTCGTTGGCGTCGCCGTACACCCGCAGCGTGATCCCGCTGGGCAGGAACGCGCCGAAACTGTTGCCGGCCGAGCCTTCGAACGTGATGTCGATGGTGCCGTCCGGCAGGCCCTGGCCGCCATAGGCTTTGGTCACCTCGTGACCGAGCATGGTGCCGACGGTGCGGTTGACGTTGGCGATGGTGGTGGAGAACTTCACCGGTTTCTTGGAGTCCAGCGCTTCACGGCTCATCACAATCAACTGCTGATCCAGCGCCTTGTCCAAGCCGTGGTCCTGCTTGGAGCTGTTGTACAGATCCTGGTTCATGAACGCCGATTCCGGCTCGTGCAGCACCGGCGACAAGTCGAGCTTGTGCGCCTTCCAGTGCGCACGGGCCAGCGTGGTGTCCAGTGCGCCAACCTGACCGACGGCCTCGTTGATGGTGCGGAAACCCAACTGCGCCATGTATTCGCGGACCTCTTCGGCAATGAACAAGAAAAAGTTCTCCACGAATTCGGGCTTACCGGCGAAGCGTTGGCGCAGCACCGGGTTTTGGGTGGCCACCCCGACCGGGCAGGTGTCCAGGTGGCAGACCCGCATCATGATGCAGCCAGACACCACCAAAGGTGCTGTGGCGAAACCGAATTCCTCGGCACCAAGCAGAGCCGCGATCATCACGTCGCGGCCTGTCTTGAGCTGGCCGTCGACCTGGACCACGATTCGGTCGCGTAGTCCGTTGAGCAGCAACGTCTGCTGGGTCTCGGCCAGCCCGAGCTCCCACGGCGCGCCGGCGTGCTTCATCGATGTCAGCGGCGTGGCGCCGGTACCGCCGTCGTGGCCGGAGATCAGCACCACGTCCGCGTGCGCCTTGGATACCCCGGCGGCGACGGTGCCGACACCGTTCTCCGACACCAGTTTCACGTGAATCCTGGCCTGCGGGTTGGCGTTCTTGAGGTCGTGGATCAGCTGCGCCAGATCCTCGATCGAGTAGATGTCGTGGTGCGGCGGCGGCGAGATCAGGCCCACACCCGGGGTGGAGTGGCGCACCTCGGCGATCCACGGGTAAACCTTACCGGCCGGAAGCTGGCCGCCCTCACCGGGTTTGGCGCCTTGGGCCATCTTGATCTGGATGTCGGAGCAGTTGCTCAGATAGTGGGAGGTCACGCCGAAGCGGGCCGAGGCGACCTGCTTGACCGCGCTGCGGCGCCAGTCGCCGCCTGCCTCACGCTCGAAGCGCGTGGCACTCTCGCCGCCCTCGCCGGAGTTCGACCGGCCCCCGAGCCGGTTCATCGCGATCGCCAATGTCTCGTGCGCCTCAGCGGAGATCGAACCGTAGCTCATCGCGCCGGTCGAGAAGCGCTTGACGATCTCGCTGGCCGGCTCGACCTCGTCGAGCGATACCGGCGGGCGCACCCCGTCACGGAACTTCAGCAGACCGCGCAACGACGCCATCCGCTCGCTCTGATTGTCGACCAGAGCGCTGTACTCCTTGAAGATCTTGTACTGGCCGGTCCGGGTGGAGTGCTGCAGCTTGAACACGGTGTCCGGGTTGAACAGGTGGTATTCGCCCTCGCGGCGCCACTGGTACTCGCCACCGACCTCGAGTTCGCGATGCGCCCGCTCGTCGGGGCGATCCAAGAAGGCCAGCGCATGCCGGGTCGCCACGTCGGCGGCGATGTCAGACAGGTTCACGCCGCCGGTGGGGCAGGTCAACCCGGTGAAGTACTCGGCGAGCACGTCCTGGTCGACACCAACGGCCTGGAACAGCTGAGCGCCGGTGTAGGAGGCCAGCGTCGAGATGCCCATCTTGGACATCACTTTGAGCACACCCTTGCTGGCTGCCTTGATGTAGTTGTTCAGCGCTGACTCGCGGTCGAGGCCGTCGTCGGCGCCGCCGAAAAGGCCCTTGTCGAGCATGACCTCGATGGACTCGAACGCCATGTAGGGGTTGATTGCTGCGGCGCCGAAGCCGATCAGCGCGGCCATGTGGTGCACTTCGCGGGCGTCCCCGGTCTCCACGACCAGGCCCACTTTGGTGCGGCTGCGTTCGCGGACCAGGTGGTGGTGTACCGCCGAGACGGCCAGCAGCGACGGGATCGGCGCCAGCGTCTCGTCGGACTCCCGGTCGGACAGGATGATGATCCGCGCCCCATCGGCGATCGCCGCCGAGGTCTGCTCCCGCACGTCATCGAGCGCGGCCTTGAGCCCGGCGCCATTCTCGGCGACCGGATACAGACAGCGAATCACCTTGGCACGCAGGCCATGACGGCGCCCGTTGACCTCGACGTCGGGGTCCAGGTTGATCAGCTTGGCCAGTTCGTGGTTACGCAGAATCGGCTGCGGCAGATGAATCTGGCGGCACGACTCGGCGGTCGGGTTGAGCAGGTCGCCCTCCGGGCCGACGGTGCCCTGGATGCTGGTCACCACTTCTTCGCGGATGGCGTCCAACGGTGGGTTGGTCACCTGGGCGAACAACTGCTGGAAGTAGTCGTAGAGAATCCTCGGCCGCTGGGAGAGCACGGCGACAGGCGTATCGGTGCCCATCGAGCCGATCGGCTCGGCGCCGGTGCGCGCCATCGGGGCGACCAACAGATTGAGCTCCTCGTAGGTGTAGCCGAACACCAACTGCCGCAACACAACCCGATGATGCGGCATCCGGACGTAGTTGCCCTGCGGCAGCTCGTCCAGCGGGATCAGACCCTTGTCGAGCCACTCCTGGTAGGGCTGCTCGGCGGCCAGCTCGGCCTTGATCTCCTCGTCGGAGACGATGCGGCCCTGGGCCATGTCGACCAGGAACATCCGGCCCGGCTGCAGCCGCATGCGCCGCACCACTTTCGACGGCTCGATGTCGAGCACGCCGACCTCGGAGGCCATCACCACCAAGCCGTCGTCGGTGACCCAGATCCGCGACGGGCGCAGGCCGTTGCGGTCCAGCACCGCGCCGACGACGGTGCCGTCGGTGAAGGTCATCGAGGCCGGCCCGTCCCACGGTTCCATCAACGAGGCGTGATACTCGTAAAAGGCCCGTCTACGCCCGTCCATCGACGGGTGCCGTTCCCAGGCCTCGGGGATCATCATCAGTACCGCGTGCGGCAGGCTGCGGCCGCCCAGGTGCAGCAACTCCAGCGCCTCGTCGAAGCGCGCGGTGTCCGACGCGCCCGGGGTACAGATCGGGAACAGCTTGACCGGATTTTCAGCGTCCCCGTGGTCGCTGAACACGTCGGTCTCGATCAGCGCCTCACGGGCCCGCATCCAGTTCTCGTTGCCGGTGACGGTGTTGATCTCGCCGTTGTGCGCGATACGCCGGAACGGATGCGCCAGCGGCCACGACGGAAAGGTGTTGGTGGAGAACCGCGAGTGCACGATGCCCAGCGCGCTGGTCAGCCGCTGGTCCTGCAGGTCGAGGTAGAACGCCTTGAGCTGCGGGGTGGTCAGCATGCCCTTGTAGACGAACGTCCGCCCGGAAAGGCTCGGGAAGTACACGGTCTCGCGACCGGGACCGTCCTGGCCGGGGCCCTTGGTGCCCAACTCGTGTTCGGCACGCTTGCGGATCACGTAGGCGCGGCGCTCCAGCGCCATGCCGTCGGCGCCGGCGATGAAGATCTGCCGGAAGGTGGGCATCGCGTCGCGCGCCAGTGCGCCCAGCGAGGACTCGTCGGTGGGAACGTTGCGCCACCCCAGCACATGGCAGCCCTCGGCCTCGACGATCTTCTCGACCGCTGCGCACGCGGCGGTGGCGTCCTTGGACGACTGCGGCAAGAACGCGATACCGGTGGCGTAACTCCCTGCCTCGGGCAGGTCGAAGTCCACGGCTTCCCGGAAGAACTCGTCGGGAACCTGGACGAGGATTCCCGCGCCGTCACCACTGTGTGGCTCGGCGCCCTGGGCACCCCGGTGCTCGAGATTGACGAGCGCGGTGATCGCCTTGTCGACAATGTCGCGGCTGCGGCGGCCGTGCATGTCGACCACCATGGCCACCCCGCACGAGTCATGCTCGAATGCGGGGTTGTAGAGCCCCTGAGGGCCCGGGCGGTTGGGCGCCATTCGCACCTACCCCTTCACCAAGATTTCGGCCGCAGCGTTACGAATCGTTCCGTTGGATGCCGCGCCCGTAAGGCTGAGGGTTGGGCCCCTTCGGTCTTGTCGAGGTGCTGCTCGCCGGAACGACGATCCCGGTCGGGAGTATCCGCACGGCGCTGAACGGTGGCCCGGTGACCGGTTTTCGACAAGTCGTAAAACGATATGACAAAACCCGCCTGACATGCCAACTTGAACCATCGTAACGCCTCGCTGCGCGGCGTCGTGCCGGTGCGGCGGCATCGGCATCCGGCAGTGTTCGGTCCTGTTGTGCCGCAGGGCATTTGAGCATCGGCCGAACGACGGTTGCGGGGCCCGGGGATGCCTGGTTTTACGCTGGCCCCGCGGGCGAGTTTGCTGTGATTACGCTCGCTGCGCGGCGGGAGGTGGCGACTGTCTCACAGCGGATACCTCCGGCGGGTGACTCGGGTCACCAAAGGCACTGGCAGAGCGGCCGTGACGGCCGATTCCGGGTTCGGCGGCGCGCCCGCTGACCGCTCGACCGGCCGGACGAGGTTCGCCGGCGCAAAGTTGCCCAGGTTTTTTGCGTCACAACCGATCGGAGCCGCTGTGAGCTGCGCAATCAGTGATCGCGGGCGTTGCGCCGGCGCCGACGGCTTACGATGCATCCATGCGCTTGAGCGGATCAGAGACATCGATCTCGACGCGCTCATGACCGAGTCCGACGACTTTCTCAGGGACCGCCTGCGCGCCGCGCCGCCGAGCGGGCCGCCGATCCCGCCGCCTCGCCCGCATACCGGTGATTTCCGGCCGCCGCCGCGGCCCCCCTTCCCGCCGCAGGCGCCGCCGGCTCAGCCGTCGTGGAGCAGCCTCGACTTCTCGCCGGCAAGACCGGCGCCGCGCAGCGCCGGCCCCAGATACGGCTGGCAACGCTTGGTCTTCAAGGCCACCTTTGGGCTGGTCAACCTCGGACCCTCGGCAGGAGAGCGTCAAGACGCCGCCTACGAGGCCGCGATCTCCTCGACGTTGCGCGGCAACTACAAGGTCGGGGTGCTCGGCAAGGGCGGGGTCGGTAAAACCACCGTCGCCGCCAGCGTCGGGTCGATCTTCGCCGAGCTCCGCCGTCAGGACCGCGTCGTCGCGATCGATGCCGACACCGCGTTCGGGCGACTCGGCAGCCGGATCGATCCGCGCACCCAGGGCTCGTACTGGGAGATCGCCGCCGACCAAAACCTCCGGTCGTTCGCCGACGTGAGCAGCCGGGTCGGCAGCAATTCAGCCGGACTCTACGTGCTGGCCGGGGAGCCCACCGCCGGGCCGCGGCGGGTGCTCGATCCCGCGCTGTATCGCGAGGCCACCTCGCGGCTGGACCGTCATTTCTCGATCGCAATCATCGACTGCGGCTCCACGATGGACGCCCCGGTGACCCAGGAGGCGCTGAGCGATCTGGATGCGCTGATCGTGGTGTCATCGCCGTGGGCCGACGGCGCGGGGGCCGCGGCGCAGACGATGGAGTGGCTGGCCGCACACGGACGTACCGGTCTGCTGCGCCGCACGGTGGTGGTGCTCAACGACTCCGACGGCCATTCGGACAAGCGCCACCGGTCGGCACTGGCGAAACAGTTCCTCGAGCGAGGCCAGACGGTGGTCGAGGTGCCGTTCGACCCGCATCTTCGGCCAGGTGGCGTCATCGACGTGCAAAGCGAGCTGGCACGTAACACCCGCCGTACGTTCCTGGCGATCTGCGCGACGGTCGCCGGGTTCTTCGCGACGCGGCCGGAGAGCCCGCGCGCAGCGCGCTAGACGCGCGCCGACGGGTCCGCCGTTGCGTCGATCTTTGTCACCAAGGCGATCGCCGATGGTCAGCACGATGACGGCGAACAG
>NZ_JBYCLA010000052.1:0-3571 GCF_057473665.1 Mycobacterium sp. TH-M25 | reverse complement strand
ACCAAAAAGACGCCGCCACAGCGCAGACCCTGCAGGCGTTCCTGCACTGGGCGGTCACCGACGGCAACAATGCCTCGTACCTGGACAAAGTCCACTTTCAGCCACTGCCGGCCTCGGTGGTGACGTTGTCCGACAACCAGATCGCAAAGATCAGCGCCCAGTAGCGACGAGTGCCTCCTTCGACCAAGTCCACGACACCGCATGCGCCGGGCGGCCCGACGGCCTTCCGGCGCATGCGGAGCCGCGTCCGCGGCGCGAGCCGCGACGGTCTCACCATTCGCTGGCTAGGTGCGGTGGGCGCGGTGATGCCGCTGCTCGCGTTGGTGTTCGTGCTGGCGACGCTGCTCATCGAGGCGCTGCCGGCAATCCGGCTCAACGGTCTGCACTTTTTCACCGCGACCAAATGGGATCCGGGCAACACCTACGGCTCTTCCGTGGTTACCGACGGCGTCGAACACCCCGTCGGCGCCTACTACGGCGCGCTGCCGCTGATCGTGGGGACCCTCGCGACATCGGCGATTGCCCTGATCATCGCGGTGCCGGTGTCGATCGGAGCAGCGTTGGCGATCGTGGAGCGGTTGCCCAAGAGCCTCGCTTCCGCCGTCGGGATGACACTCGAGTTGCTCGCCGGCATCCCCAGCGTCGTCGTAGGCCTGTGGGGTGCGCTGACTTTCGGGCCGTTCATTGCTCACCACATCGCACCGGCGATCGCTCGTAACGCTCCAGATGTCCCCGTGCTGAACTACTTTCGCGGCGACCCTGGCAACGGCGAGGGAATGCTGGTGTCCGGTCTGGTGCTGGCGGTCATGGTGATTCCGATCATCGCCAGCACCACCCGCGATCTGATCCGACAGGTTCCGGTACTGCCCCGCGAGGGCGCCATCGCGCTGGGAATGTCGGAGTGGGAATGTGCCCGACGGGTCACGCTCCCGTGGGTATCCAGCGGCATCATCGGCGCCGTCGTCCTCGGTCTCGGACGTGCACTGGGTGAGACGATGGCCGTCGCCATGGTTTCTGGCGCGGTGTTGGGTGCGATGCCCGCCAACATCTACTCCACCATGACTACCATCGCTGCCACCGTTGTCTCACAACTGGATTCGGCGATGACCGACTTCACCGACTTCGCGGTGAAAACCCTCGCCGAAGTGAGTTTGGTACTGATGCTGATCACGTTGCTGACCAACCTGGCCGCTCGCGCGCTGGTGCGCCGGGCCTCGAGCACCGCGCTACCGGTGGGACGTGGTGTGTGAGATGAGCGAATCCACCGCGACGTTATCCGCGATCCGCGGGCAGGACGGGCCACGGCGCTCCACCCTCACTCGGCGCAAGGTCGTCAATGCCCTGTTCTGGACTGCCTGCTTCTGCTGCCTGTCCGTGGTGGTCGGCCCCACTCTGTGGATGCTGATCAAAGTTGTCAGCCGTGCCGTGCCGGTATTCGATTGGCATGTGCTGGTGCAGGATACCCGCGGCAACGGTGGTGGCCTGCGCAACGCCATCGTCGGCACCGTGGTCATCGGTTTCGGGGTCCTGCTGATCGGTGGGACGATCAGTGTGCTGACCGGGATCTATCTGTCCGAATTCGCCCGCGGCAGAACCCGTTCGATTCTGCGCGGCGCCTACGAGGTGCTGTCGGGCATCCCATCCATTGTGCTCGGCTACGTCGGCTACATAGCACTCGTGGTGTATTTCGACTGGGGGTTTTCCCTGGCGGCCGGGGTTTTGACGCTATCGGTGATGAGCATTCCTTATATCGCCAAGGCCACCGAGTCCGCACTTGGTCAGGTTCCGACCTCGTATCGGGAGGCGGCCGAGGCGCTCGGACTGCCGCTCGGCTGGACCCTGCGCAAAATTGTGCTGCGCGCGGCAATTCCCGGAATCGTCACCGGCATGCTGGTAGCGCTCGCGCTGGCGATCGGTGAGACGGCGCCGATGCTGTACACGGCCGGTTGGTCGAATTCCCCTCCGACGGGAGAGCTCACCGATTCGCCGGTCGGATACCTGACCTATCCGATCTGGACGTTCTACAACCTGCCGTCACAGTCGGCCCGCGACCTGTCCTACGACGCGGCGTTCCTGCTGATCATCTTCGTACTGGTGCTGATCGTCATTGGCCGAATGATCACCTGGTTCTCCCGGCGGCATTCGGAGTCATAACTCCGATTCGGCCCGGCAGCGAAACTCCCGGCCGATCTACAAGAAGTCCAGCAGCAGTGCGTTCGTTGCGGCCGGTTGCTCGATCTGCGGACAGTGGCCCGCGGCCTCGATGACGGCTAACCGACCTTGGGGCAGCTGGTCGGCGATATCCTGTGCCCAGCCGCGCGGTAGCAGTTTGTCGCGGGCTCCCTCGACCACCAAAGCCGGGACGCCGACCCGTTCGTAGGCCCACGTGTGCGATGGGGCCGACGATGGTTCCGCGCCCGGTCGGTGAAAGCGCGCCGCGGCGAGCGCCTCCCACGCACCGGGTGCAATGCTCGATTGGTACCGGCGCCGCACGTAGTCCTCGTCGGCTGGATACTTCGGATCGTGAAAGAGGGCTTCGACGATGCGCCGCATCCCCATCACCGTGGCGTCGTAGTCGTAGAGCGCTTCCATGTGCTGGTTGCGCTGGATTTCACCACCACCGCAGATGGCCACCAAGCTCCGCATCGGAAGCAGCGGCGAGTCCGACGTCGCGTCGACGAACAAATTGACCGCGCCCATCGAGTTGCCGACGAAGTGCGCGGAGCCGACACCGAGCTCGTCACAGAACCTGGCGATGTGGCGTAGTCGCATCCCCCGGCCGTCGTTGAAGTCGATGACCTTGGCCGAGTCCCCGAAACCCAACATATCGAGCGCCAGCACCCGATATCGCTCAGCGAGAGCGGGTATTGTTTTCTCCCAACTAATTTCGGCGTTGACGCCGAATTCGCCGCCGTGCAAGAGAACCACCGGCTCGCCGCGGCCGGCTTCCAGGTAACCGGTGCGCAGGCCGTCGATCACGACGGTTTTACGTTGAACGGTCACTACTGACTCCTCAGTGCGGGTCCAGCGGCCGGAAAGGACGCGACACCGATCACTTGATGGCGATCGGATTGACCGGTGAGCCCACCGCGCCGGTGAATCTGAGCGGCGGCGCGATGAGCTGGAACTCGTAGACGCCATCTGCTGCACAATCTGCTGCCAGCGCATTGAGATCCCAGTACTCGCCAAGCATCAATCCCATGTCCCGCAAGCACAGCATGTGCATCGGCATGAAGGTCCCTGTGACACCGGATACCGGGTCTTCGACCATCAGGTTGTCCGCGGCCACCGCGGCGACGTCATGGTCATGCAGCCAAGACGCGCACAGCCAGTCCAAGCCCGAGCCGGGTTCGCCGCCATTGCCGGTCTCTACAAACCTTGCCCACCAGCCGGTTCTGACCAGAACGATGTCACCGCGTCGGATCGTCACACCTTGCGCCCGCGCCACGTCGTCCAACTCGACCGCAGTGATCGGGTTCCCGAGTTCGATGAACGTCTCCACGCCGCGGTGCCGGGCAACGTCGAGCAGTACACCGCGCGAGGTGATGCCCTTGCCGTCGACCTTGTCGAT
>NZ_JBYCLA010000051.1:0-10397 GCF_057473665.1 Mycobacterium sp. TH-M25 | reverse complement strand
GACCGACCCGGTGACCGTGGTCGACACCGAAACCGAACGGTTGCTGCGTGATCGGTTGGCGCAACTGCGATCTGGCGAGGCGATACTCGGCGAGGAGATCGGTGGTCCGGCCGATCCGGCGAGCGTCGCGCCCGGCGAGGTCACCTGGGTGCTCGACCCGATCGACGGCACGGTGAACTTCGTCTACGGGATTCCGGCGTATGCGGTGTCGGTGGCCGCGCAGATCGACGGCGTCTCGGTGGCCGGCGCGGTCGCCGATGTCGTCGGCGGACGGCTGTACTCGGCCGCTGTCGGACTCGGCGCCCAGGTCACCGATGCCGAGGGCACCCGCCGCCTGCGGTGCAGCGCCGTCGATGACTTGTCGCGGGCGCTGGTGGGCACCGGGTTCGCCTATTCCGGGCGCCGCCGCACGGTCCAGGCGCAGCTGGTGTCGCGGCTCCTACCGTCAGTTCGAGACATACGCAGAATCGGTTCCGCGGCAATCGATTTGTGTATGGTCGCAGCGGGCCGGCTCGACGCCTACTACGAGCATGGCCTGCATACGTGGGACTCCGCGGCGGGGGCGCTCATCGCCGCCGAGGCCGGTGCGCGGGTTGTGTTGCCAGCACCGGGCGACCCCGACGGCGACGCTGCCCTGGTGATCGCCGCGGCGCCCGGCGTCGCCGACCAGTTGCTGGCTGCGCTGGGCCAATTCGACGGTTTGGCTCCGATTCCCGGCTGAGGAGGTCAACAGTTCCCGGCGTGGATCTTGGCCAGCAGCGCGGGGTCTGCCGGCTCGGTGTTGCCCGGGCGGAGGCCGGCGAGCACCGCGGCGATGTCGTCGCTGTGCGCCAGCGCGCCGAACTCGGTGCCGATGGCCAGGTCGACGGAGTCGTCGGTGCGGTCGTCGCGGTACAGCTCGGCGCAGGGCGCGACCAGCCACACCGCGGCCGCGCCCGCCTGACCGGCCTCGCCGAACCGGATCTGGCCCTGGCAGAGCAGGCGCGTTTTGGCGTAGACGGGGTCGTTGGCCGCCGTCGGCTGCGCGAATCCCAGATCGCGCAGGGCGCCCGCGACATCGGCGGCCTGACCGCCCCGACCGCTGGCGTTGAGCACCCGGACCTTGGTGTCGGCGAGCTTGGCCGGGGCGACGTTGATCATGGTGCTCCGTGAAACCGGGGTGCCCAGGCGCGGTTGGCCTGGGTCGGTCGGTGCGGGCGGCGGGTTGCACACCGTCGCCTCGTGTACCTCCGCCGGGCGGGTCAGCGCGACGGTCCACACCACGGCGCTGGCCACCAGCAGCACGATCAGCAGGGCGATTGCGGGCCGAGCGTTGCGCCGGCGGAATGGACGACCGTGCTTGTCGACGGCGGTACCCTTAGTGATTTGCGCGACCACGGGGGAACTCTAGGGCACTGAAAGCGCTGGTGTTCAGCGGGAGCTGGTGTGGCCGCCCGGTTGGTGTGAGGTAAATCACACATAATCAACCAGGAATACGGGCACGAATCATTTTGCGGATGCGTTCGACGCTGGTACAAAGCTTTGCTTGCAGGGTTACCTTGCAGGTTAACGAGGGGACAGACGATGGCTACCGATTACGACGCCCCAAGGCGCACCGAAACCGACGACGTTTCAGAGGACTCGCTCGAGGAGCTCAAGGCACGGCGAAACGAGGCGGCGTCGGCGGTTGTTGACGTCGACGAGTCCGAGTCCGCGGAGTCCTTCGAGCTGCCCGGCGCCGACTTGTCCGGCGAAGAGCTGTCGGTCCGCGTCATCCCGAAGCAGGCCGACGAATTCACCTGCTCCAGCTGTTTTTTGGTCCAGCACCGCAGCCGATTGGCTAGCGAAAAGGGCGGCGTGATGATCTGTACGGACTGCGCGGCCTGACTTTGACCGTCGGGCAGTTGCCGACTAGGAGCGCAACGCCGACAACACCCGCTCCGGGTGGCGGGTACTCACCAGCCAGTAGGGCGTCGGGTCGTCCGCATCGTCCAACACCACCAGCACCATCGGGCCGACCCAGCCGCGGTGGACCACATAGGCGGCGGGATCGAGCTGACGTCCCAGCGCCGCGGACTTGGCCGAGCGCGGTATGTCGGCGGAGCGGGAAATGACCGAGGCCGGCAGATGGGCTTCGCCAGCCCACAACTCGACTCCGCTGTCGGCGGTGGTGACCCGGACCTCGACGCGACCCAGCCACAGCAATGCTCCGGCGGCGACGGGGAACAACGCGGCGAACGGTAGCCAACTCGGCAGGCTCGGCACGCCCATGTTGACTTCGACCGCAATCAGGGCTGCCAGGGCAAAAGCCAGTGGCCACCACCACCACGGCACCCACAAACGCTCGCTGTACCGCACGCTTTGCGGCGTGACTGGCGTTACTGACACCCGGCCAAGGGTAATCTGTGCCCCCGTGTCGACCAGTCTGGCGGTTGTTCGTCTCGACCCCGGGCTTCCGCTGCCCGCCCGGGCCCACCACGGTGATGCCGGTGTAGATCTCTATAGCGCCGAAGATGTCGAGCTTGCGCCCGGGCACCGGGCGCTGATCCGGACCGGCATCGCGGTTGCCATCCCGGTGGGCATGGTGGGGCTGGTGCATCCGCGATCCGGTTTGGCTGCACGGGTGGGTCTTTCAATCGTCAACAGCCCGGGCACCATCGACGCGGGCTACCGTGGTGAGATCAAGGTTTCACTGATCAACCTCGACCCTGCGGCGCCGATCGTCGTCAATCGTGGCGACCGGATCGCCCAGTTGCTGGTGCAGAGCGTCGAACTGGTCGACTTGGTCGAGGTGGCGTCATTCGACGAAGCCGGTATGGCCGACACGTCCCGCGGCGCCGGCGGTCACGGTTCCTCCGGCGGACACGCGAGCCTCTGACCGCTCGCAACCATAGACAGGGCAGTGCGACGGGGACGGCAGGAGGAGCGGCGCTTGTGATGGCATTTGGCAGACGTAAACCCAAAGAGGGGCGGTCGGTCGAGGAACCGGACGCGGTGGCCGCACACCGCCAGCCGGAGGCCGCTGCGGAGGCCTTCGTCGCCGACGGTCTGGAGGGCCCGTTCGACATCGAGGACTTCGACGAGTCGTCGATCGCGTTGGAGGGCCGTCTGGACCTCGGTTCGGTGCTGGTGCCGCTGCCCGAGGCGGCACAGCTGCAGGTCGAATTGACCGAGAACGGCGTCCCGAGCGCGGTGTGGGTGGTGACGGCCAACGGTCGCTTCACCATCGCCGCGTATGCCGCACCCAAGACCGGCGGGCTATGGCGGGAAGTGGCCGCCGAACTGGCGGATTCACTGCGTAACGACGGGGCCGCGGTCACCATTCAGGACGGCCGCTGGGGCCGTGAAGTGGTCGGCACGGCGTCCGGTGTGGTGCGGTTCATCGGTGTTGACGGCTACCGCTGGATGATCCGCTGCGTGGTCAACGGGTCGATCGAAAGCGTGGACGCGCTGACCGAGCAGGCGCACAATGCATTGCTGGACACCGTGATTCGTCGCGGTGATACACCTCTTCCGGTGCGCACTCCGCTGCCGGTGCAGCTGCCGGAGCCGATGGCGACTCAGCTGCGCGAGGCCGCCGCAGCTCAGGGGGTTGCCGGGCCGCCGGTCGATCCGACCGACACTGACGCCGCCGTCAGCCAAGACGCACCACCGGAGCCGGAGCGTCGCAGCGCGTCGGGCTCGGCGATGCAGCAACTGCGCGGTGCCGACGACTGACCAGGGGATCGGGGCGCGGGCTCGCTACGCCGCGTTCAGCGCCGCCAAACACGCGGCGCCCAGTGCGGCGGGGTCGGCACCGATCTGGTCCAGGGTCACGGTGCGCAGCCCGGCGTGCGGCGCTGCGGCCACCCACTGCAGCGCGACGTCGAGCGGATGAATCGGGTCGTCTTTCGCCGCCGCGATGCCCAGCGGTGTCGTCAGACCCTGCAGCTCTCGGTAGGTCGGGGCGATATAGCCGGCGGCCTCCTCCATCGCGTCGGGCAAATGCGGCCACTGGCCGCGCCAGGAGCGGGCCAACTCGTCGGCCAGCCACGGCGGGCTCGACGCTCGCATCTGCGCCGTCGTCGCCGCCAGGCCGTCGTCGCGTAGCTGCTGTGCGGAGTGCCGCGCTGTGACCGCGGCGGTCGCACCGTCGGGCGCACCGGTCCACGCCGGCAGCGCGGCCAGCACCGCGACCGTGCGATCGGGATGCTGCAACGCCCACGCGACCGCCACCGCGGCGCCGATCGACACACCACCGACCGCGATCGGTCCGCCGCGGGCAGCGTCGTTCAACGCGTCGAGGTAGCCGTCGATCAATCGTCTCGGGTGCGGTCGCGGCGCCAGCAGCCGCGCGCCGGCGGCACGCAGCGGCGCGCCGAACGCCCGGCAGGCGTAGCAGTCGTCGGAGCCCGTTCCCGGCAGCACGACGGCGGCCACCCCGCGCAGGTCGACAGTCATCCCTAGATATTGCCTGGGCGCCGCTTGACGGTTGGGGAACCATGGGGTCTACGGTGACCGTTGTCGTGAGAGGATCGCGACTACGCGGTTCGATGTGAAGACGCTCAGGAGAGGCCATGGCGGCGGAAAGTTATCTGCGCCGGCTGACTCGTCGGTTGAGTGAGAACCCCGAGCAGCGTGACGCCGAAGAATTGCGCGACGAGGCGGTGACGACCGGCGCGCAGCGGGCTATCGACTGCGAGCGCGGCCAGGAGGTCACCGTGGTCGGAACCCTGCGTAGCGTCGAATGCAACGGCAAGGGCTGCGCCGACGGGGTCCGCGCCGAACTGTTCGACGGAACTGACACAATTGAGCTGGTGTGGATAGGTCAGCGTCGGATTCCCGGGATCGAGTCCGGTCGAACGCTGCGGGTGCACGGTCGGCTCGGCAAGCTGGAGAACGGCAGCAAAGCGATCTACAACCCGCACTACGAGATTCAGCGGTGAACCGTGCCGCAGACGCCGACGACAGCGAACTAGCGAGTCGTGAGCTCGGCCGCACGCCGGCCGACCGGATGATGCAACAACTGGGCGGTGTTGCCGGCATCGTCTACTCGTCGCTTCCGGTGCTGGTTTTCGTCGGTACCTCGCGGCTGATAGGCCTGGCCGCGGCGTCCGGCGCCGCGCTCGGCGCCGCGGCGCTGATCCTGCTGTGGCGTCTGGTGCGCCGCGAGTCCGTCCAGCCTGCCGTCTCCGGCCTGATCGGCGTCGCCGTCTGTGTGTTGATCGCCTACGTGCTCGGGGAGTCGAAAGGCTACTTCCTGCTGGGCATTTGGACGTCGCTGAGCTATGGGGCGCTGTTCGCGATCTCGATTGTGATCCGCCGGCCCGTCGTCGGCTACATCTGGAGCTGGCTGCACGGTCACGATCGCGGCTGGCGTGGCGTGCGCCGCGCGGTCTATGCGTTCGACGTCGCCACGCTCACCTGGGTGGTGGTGTTCACCGCGCGCTTCGTCGTGCAGCGGGCGCTCTACGACACCGACCGCACCGGTTGGCTGGTGGTGGCCCGGATCGGGATGGGCTGGCCGCTGGCCGCTGTCGCGGCGCTGGTGACGTTTCTGGCGATTCGGGCGGCACAGAGCGCCCTGGACGCCGAGGCCCTTACGGCGACGGCAGCAGATGCCGGCGCAGTTCCTCTTCCGCCTCGGTGACAGCGACGAACAACAGCTCGTCGCCACCCTCCAGCGGCTCGTCGTCCTGCGGCACGATCACGCGAGGCCCGCGCAGGATCGTCACCAGCGCGACGTCGCGCGGTAGCTGCAACTTGCGGACCGGCTTGCCGCCCCACGGCGTGTTGTCGGGCAACGTGATTTCGACCAGGTTTGCCTGACCCTTGCGAAACTCGATCAACCGCACCAACTCTCCGACGGCGACGGCCTCCTCGATCAACGAAGCCAGCATCCGTGGGGTGGACACCGCCACGTCGACACCCCAGGCCTCGGTGAACAGCCACTCGTTGCGGGGGTCGTTGACCCGGGCCACCACCCGGGGCACGGCGAACTCGGTCTTGGCCAGCAAGCTGAGTACCACGTTCGCCTTGTCGTCACCGGTGGCGGAAATCACGACGTCAAACTCGTGCAACTGGACCTGCTCGAGCACGCTCACCTCGCAGGCGTCACCCAGCCACCAGTGCGCGGCCGCAATGGCGCCCTCGTCGATGTGTTCGGGCTTTCGCTCGATCAACGTCACGTCGTGCTTGTTGTCGACCAGTTCGCGGGCCACTGACCGGCCGACCGCGCCCGCTCCTGCGATAGCGACCTTCATGACCCGGCCCCCTCGCTCGGCGGCAACGCTGCAATGGCCAGTGCCTCGGCCGCTCGCCCGGAGATTGCGGCGATGTAGACCTGATCGCCGGCCTGGATGACCGTTTTGGTTTCCGGGAGTATCCCGGTGCCCAAACGGATCAGGAATGCCGCCCGGGCTCCGGTGGCGGCTTCCAGATCGGCCGCTTTTCGGCCCACCCAATCCTCGTGGAGAACCACCTCCAGGACGGCGACGGTCCCGCTCGGGTCGCGCCAGCGCGCGGTCTCGCTTTCCTGCGTGAGCGCATGCAGCAGCCGATCTGTCGTCCACGGCACCGTGGCAATCGTCGGGATGCCGAGCCGTTCATAGACCTCGGCGCGCTTGGCGTCGTAGATCCGCGCGACCACCCGGCGCACCCCGAAGGTCTCCCGGGCCAGCCGAGCCGAGATGATGTTGGAGTTGTCTCCGGACGACACGGCGGCAAATGCGTCGGCCCCGTCGATGCCGGCCTTCAGCAGCACATCCCGGTCGAAGCCCATGCCGAGCACCGTTTCACCGGCGAAATCGGGGCTCAGCCTGCTAAACGCCGTGTCGTCGCTGTCGATCACCGCGACGTCGTGGCCGATCCTGGACAGGCCTTCGGCGACCGCCGAACCCACCCGGCCGCACCCCATCACAACCACCCGCACTAGAGGTCCTCTCGACCCGCCCACCATAGCGGCCAGTCGGCTTGGGAGACATTCTCGTCCACCGAACCGTACCGGGAGGCGCGGTTGCCTTTACTCTTGGCTCTCGTGTCCAAACTTTCGACCGCGACGCGCCGACTGGTGTTGGGGCGGCCGTTCCGCAGCGACCGATTGAGCCATACTCTGCTGCCCAAGCGTATTGCCCTGCCGGTGTTCGCCTCCGATGCGCTCTCCTCGGTCGCCTACGCGCCCGAAGAGATCTTCCTGATGCTCTCGGTCGCCGGCCTGACCGCTTATTCGCTGACGCCGTGGATCGGGGTCGCGGTGGCGGCGGTGATGTTGGTCGTGGTGGCCAGCTACCGGCAGAACGTGCACGCCTATCCGTCCGGCGGTGGCGACTACGAGGTGGTCACCACCAACCTCGGTTCCGACGCCGGGCTGACGGTAGCCAGTGCTCTGATGGTGGATTACGTTCTCACGGTTGCTGTTTCGACGGCGTCGGCGATGTCGAACATCGGCTCGGCGATCCCATTCGTGGCCACCCACAAGGTGCTGTTCTGCGTTGCCGCGATTCTGCTCGTGATGGGTCTGAACCTGCGCGGGATCCGTGAATCTGGTGTGGCGTTTGCCATCCCGACGTATGCGTTCATCGTGGGCGTGGGTGCCATGCTGGCGTGGGGACTTATTCGGATCTACGTGATGGGTGAGCCGCTGCGGGCGGAGTCCGCTGGGTTCACGATGCATGCCGAACACGGTGCGATCACCGGCTTTGCATTCGTCTTCCTGGTGGCGCGCTCATTCTCGTCGGGCTGTGCGGCGCTGACCGGTGTCGAGGCGATCAGCAATGGGGTGCCGGCTTTCCGTAAGCCCAAGTCGCGCAACGCAGCAACGACGCTGTTGATGCTCGGTGCGGCTGCGGTCGGCCTGTTGATCGGCATCATCCTGCTGGCCAAGGAAACCGGCGTTCAGATTGTCGACGACCCTGCAGCGCAGCTGGGCGGCATTCCGCGCGACTACCAGCAGAAGACGCTCGTCGCTCAGATAGCGCAAGCCGTCTTCGGAAGCTTCCACATCGGATTCCTGGTGATCGCGATTGTGACGGCCCTGATCCTGGTGCTCGCGGCCAACACCGCGTTCAATGGCTTTCCGGTGCTGGGCTCGGTTCTCGCGCAGGACAGCTACCTGCCTCGCCAACTGCACACCCGCGGTGACCGGCTGGCGTTTTCCAACGGCATCGTGTTCTTGGCGGTCGCGGCGTTGGCGGCCATCATTGCATTTCGCGCACAGGTCACCGCGCTGATTCAGCTCTACATCGTCGGGGTGTTCATCTCGTTCACGTTGAGTCAGATTGGCATGGTCCGGCACTGGACTCGATTGCTGCGCAACGAAACCGACTCAGCCACCCGGCGAACGATGATGCGGTCACGGGTGGTCAACACCATTGGACTCGTGGCTACCGGGGCCGTGCTGCTCGTCGTCATGGTCACCAAATTCCTGGCCGGCGCCTGGATTGCGATTGTGGCCATGACGCTGCTGTTCGTTCTGATGAAGCTGATTCGCAAGCATTACGACTCGGTCAGCCGGGAAATCGAGCAGCACGCCGACGATGGCGAAATGGTCTTGCCCAGCAAGAATCACGCGGTCGTCCTGGTGTCGAAACTGCATCTGCCGACCCTGCGAGCGTTGGCCTACGCGCGGGCGACGCGGCCCGATGTGATCGAGGCCGTCACGGTGAGCGTCGACGATGCCGAAACCCGCGCGCTGGTCCGCCGCTGGGAAGAGAGTGAACTGAGCGTGCCGCTGAAGGTCATCGCTTCGCCCTACCGTGAAATCACGCGCCCGATCTTGGATTACGTGAAACGGGTCAACAGGGAATCGCCGCGCAGCGTGGTGACGGTATTTCTGCCCGAATATGTGGTCGGCCACTGGTGGGAGCATGTGCTGCACAACCAGAGCGCGTTGCGGCTCAAAGGGCGGTTGCTGTTCATGCCTGGGGTTATGGTGACATCGGTTCCGTGGCAACTCAATTCGTCAGAGCGTCTCAAGACGATGCAGCCGCACGCGGCGCCCGGTGATGCCCGTCGGGGGATATTCGATTGACCTATGACATCAGCGCGCCGCCACCGCCGGCGCTGGGGGAGCTGACGCTGACGGTCGGTGCGCCGGCCAACGGCGGCAGCTGTGTGGCGCGCCACGACGGCCGGGTGGTCTTCGTCCGCCACGCGCTGCCCGGTGAGCAGGTCCGGGTGAGGGTCACCGCCGACCGGGGTTCGTACTGGCATGCCGAGACGATCGAGGTTGTCGAATCGTCTCCCGACCGCACCGTGTCGCTGTGTCCGATCGCCGGTGTGGACGGCGCCGGATGCTGCGATCTGGCCTTTGTCGAGCCGGCTGCGGCGCGGGCACTGAAATCCGAAGTGGTATCCAATCAGCTCGCCCGCCTGGGTAACTACCAGTGGTGCGGTGACGTCCAGCCATTGTCGCCCACCGGCGCCACCGGCTGGCGGACCCGGATCCGACTCGATGTCGGCATGGATGGGCGGCCCGGATTTCACCGCTATCGCAGCGACGAGCTGGTCCCCGACCTGAACTGTGGTCAACTACCGGCGGCAATGACCGACGGCCTCACCGATCTCGGTGGGCCGCCCGGCGCGCACCTGCACGTCGTCGTCGACGACGACGGTCAACGGCATGTCGCACGCACGGTGCGCCACGGCCGGCGTAATGCGACCGAGGTGGTCGAGGGCAGTCATCAGGGCGTGCAGCGAGCCGGACGGCACAGCTGGCAGGTGCCGGTCACGAGCTTCTGGCAGGCCCACCGTGACGCGGCCCGAACCTACAGCGACCTGGTGAGCGACTGGGCTCAACCCGATCCGGGTATGACCGCATGGGATCTTTACGGCGGGGCGGGGCTTTTCGCCGCTGCGCTGGCCGACGCTGTCGGGGAGTCGGGGCAGGTGCTCACCGTCGACAGCGCGCGAGCGGCGTCTCGTGCGGCGCGTGCCACATTGGCCGATCGTCCGCAGGTACGCGTCGTCAGCGATTCGGTGCGACGTGCGTTGACCGCGCAGCGCGGACGGGCCGATGTGGCCGTGCTGGATCCGCCGCGCGGTGGAGCCGGGCGCGAGGTGATCGACTTGCTCGCCGCGGCGGAAGTCTCGCGCATCGTCCATATTGGTTGTGAGGCAGCATCATTCGCCCGCGATATCGGGCTATACCAGAGTCACGGTTATACGGTGGGAAAAATGTCGGTGTTCGACTCGTTCCCGCTCACCCACCACGTCGAGTGTTTCGCGCTGTTGACGCGCTGACCGGCTACGCGAACACGAAATATCGCAGCCACAGATACAGCGCGCTCAACACCGTGGACAGCACGGTGACCACGATGCCCTTACGGGTGAATTCCCAAAACGAGACGGAATGGCCTGCCCGCAAGGCGATCCCGATCATCACGATGTTGGCGCTGGATCCGACTGCGGTGAGGTTGCCGCCCAGGTCGCCGCCGAGTGCC
>NZ_JBYCLA010000050.1:0-14828 GCF_057473665.1 Mycobacterium sp. TH-M25 | reverse complement strand
GAAGGGCGCGGCCGGGGCATTCGACGTTTAGCGAGGTGGCCGAAAAGACCGCTTTAACTGCTAAAACGCTTGGTGCCCCCGGCAGGATTCGAACCTGCGGCCTTCTGCTCCGGAGGCAGACGCTCTATCCCCTGAGCTACGGGGGCGCACGCGAAAAACACGGCGCCAATGGGCCTCGACAGACTAACGCATCACAGCGGCCGGTCGAGCATCGGAATGGATTCGAAGCCCGAGGACCTCAGCCCATAGGATGGCCTGCGTGAATCCCGCCGATCTGGCCGAGCTGCTGAAGGCCACCGCGACCGCGGTGCTGACCCAGCACGGGCTCGACACCGCCGCGCTGCCGCCGGCGGTGGCCGTCGAGCGGCCACGCAACCCCGAGCACGGCGATTACGCCAGCAACCTGGCCCTGCAGCTCGCCAAAAAGGTCGGCGCCAATCCCCGTGAGCTGGCCGGATGGCTGGCCGACGCGCTGGCGCAGGCCGACGGCATCTCCTCGGCGGAAATCGCCGGGCCCGGCTTCATCAACCTGCGGCTGGACGCCTCGGCGCAGGGCTTGATCGTCAGCAATGTCATCGTCGCCGGGCACGCCTACGGTCACTCCGACGCCGAGGCCGGCCACACGATCAACCTCGAGTTCGTCTCCGCCAACCCCACCGGCCCGATTCACATCGGCGGCACGCGTTGGGCGGCCGTCGGTGACGCGCTGGGCCGGCTGCTCTCTACCCAAGGTGCCGACGTGGTACGCGAGTACTACTTCAACGACCACGGCGCGCAGATCGACCGGTTCGCCAACTCGCTGATCGCTTCAGCTAAAGGCGAGCCGACGCCCGAGGACGGCTACGCCGGCAACTACATCGCCGACATCGCCGCGCACATCCTGCAGCAGGTGCCGGACGCGCTGAGCCAACCGGACGCCGAGCAGCACGAGACGTTCCGGCGGATCGGCGTCGAGTTGATGTTCACCCACATCAAGAAATCGCTGCACGATTTCGGCACCGACTTCGACGTCTTCACCCACGAAGACTCAATGCACACCAGCGGCCGGGTCGATCAGGCGATCGAGCGGCTCCGCGAGAACGGCAACATCTACGAGAAAGACGGCGCAACCTGGTTGCGCACCAGCGCCTTTGGCGACGACAAAGACCGCGTCGTGATCAAGAGTGACGGCAAGCACGCCTACATCGCGGGCGATCTCGCGTACTACCTGGACAAGCGCGAGCGCGGATTCGACCTGTGCATCTACATGCTCGGCGCCGACCACCACGGCTACATCTCCCGGCTGAAGGCCGCCGCCTTGGCATTCGGCGATAGCCCGGGCACCGTCGAGGTGCTGATCGGCCAAATGGTCAACCTGGTCCGTGACGGACAGCCGGTCAAGATGAGCAAGCGGGCCGGCACCGTGATCACCCTCGACGACCTGGTCGAGGCGATCGGCGTCGACGCCGCGCGCTACAGCCTGATTCGCTCGTCGGTGGACACCCCGATCGACATCGACCTCGCGCTGTGGTCGTCGGCGTCCAGCGAAAACCCGGTCTATTACGTGCAATACGCGCACGCGCGGCTTTCCGCGCTGGCCCGCAACGCCGCGGAGCTCGGACTGATCTCCGACACCGGTCACCTCGATTTGCTTACCCACGACAAAGAGGGCGCGTTGATCCGCAGTCTCGGCGAGTTCCCGCGAGTGCTGAAAACGTCCGCATCGCTGCGGGAACCGCACCGGGTCTGCCGCTACCTCGAAGACCTCGCCGGTGACTACCACCGGTTCTACGACTCGTGCCGGGTGTTGCCGCAAGGCGACGAGGAAGCCGGCGAACTGCATGCCGCGCGTCTGGCGCTCTGCCAGGCGACCCGGCAGGTCATCGCCAACGGCCTGGCCATCCTCGGCGTCAGTGCTCCGGAGCGAATGTGAACGCGCACCCGGCCGGCCCCCGCCATGCCGAAGAGTTCCACCAATCCGGCGTTCCGCCACGACCGTCGAGTGCCCGAGAGCTGCTGGCGCTGGCGCCGAATGTATGGCCGCGCAACGCCGTTCGCGGTGACGACGGCGTCGTCAGCATCGCCGGGGTTTCACTGCAGACGCTGGCGCACAACTACGGCACACCGCTGTTCGTGATCGACGAGGACGACTTCCGCTCGCGCTGCCGCGAGATCGCAGCCGCGTTCGGTGGCGGCGCCAACGTGCACTATGCCGGAAAGGCGTTCCTGGCCAGCGAGATCGCTCGCTGGATCAACGAGGAGGGCCTGTCGCTGGACGTCTGCACCGGCGGCGAGCTCGCGGTCGCGCTGCACGCCGATTTCCCGCCCGAGCGAATCACGTTCCACGGCAACAACAAGTCCGTCGCTGAACTGACCGCCGCCGTCAAGACCGGGATCAAGAATGTGGTGGTCGACTCGATGATCGAAATCGAGCGACTCGACGCCATCGCAGGGGAAGCGGGCGTCGTCCAGGACGTCCTGGTGCGCGTCACCGTCGGGGTCGAGGCGCACACCCACGAGTTCATCTCCACCGCGCATGAAGACCAGAAGTTCGGGCTGTCACTGGCCAACGGAGCGGCGATGGCCGCGATCCGGCGGGTGTTCGCCACCGATCACCTCCGCCTGGTCGGCCTGCACAGCCACATCGGCTCGCAGATCTTCGATGTCGGCGGCTTCGAGATCGCCGCACACCGGGTGATCGGACTGCTGCGCGATGTGGTCGCCGAGTTCGGCGTCGACAAGACCGCGCAGATCGCTACGGTCGATCTCGGTGGTGGCCTTGGTATTTCGTATCTCCCCAACGACGATCCGCCACCGGTGGGTGAACTTGCCGACAAGCTCAGCGACATCGTGCGCAGCGAATCCGCCGCGGTGGGTCTGCCGGTTCTGCGCCTGGTTGTCGAACCCGGGCGCGCGATCGCCGGCCCGGGAACGGTGACGCTGTACGAAGTCGGCACTGTCAAGGACGTCGGTGTCAGTGCGACCGCGCACCGGCGCTACGTCAGCGTGGACGGCGGCATGAGCGACAACATCCGCACGTCACTGTACGGCGCCGACTACGACGTCCGACTGGTCTCCCGCGCCACCGAGGCCGAGCCCGCCTTGGCCCGGATTGTCGGAAAGCACTGCGAGAGCGGCGATATCGTGGTGCGCGACACCTGGGTGCCGGACGACATAGCGCCCGGTGACCTGGTCGCGGTCGCCGCGACCGGCGCCTACTGCTATTCGCTGTCGAGCCGGTACAACGTGATCGGCCGCCCTGCAGTGGTGGCCGTCCGTGATGGAAAGTCCCGTCTGGTCTTGCGCAGAGAGACGGTTGACGATCTGTTGAGTCTGGAAGTGAGGTAAGTCGGTGGCAAGCGATGAAAAGCCGGTCGGCGTAGCGGTATTGGGACTTGGCAATGTGGGCAGCGAAGTTGTCCGCATCATGAAGGAAAGCGCCGACGACCTCGCCGCCCGCGTCGGGGCGCCGCTGGTGCTGCGCGGCATCGGTGTTCGACGCGTGGCCGGTGACCGCGGTGTGCCCGTCGAACTGCTCACCGAGGACATCGAAGCACTGGTGTCCCGCGACGACGTCGACATCGTCGTCGAGGTGATGGGTCCGGTCGAACCGTCGCGCAAGGCGATCCTGGCCGCGCTGGAGCACGGCAAGTCCGTGGTGACGGCCAATAAGGCGCTGCTGTCGGTGGCCACCGGCGAACTGGCGCAGGCTGCCGAAAACGCCCATGTCGACTTGTATTTCGAGGCCGCGGTGGCGGGTGCCATTCCGGTGATCCGCCCGCTGACCCAGTCGCTGGCCGGTGACACCGTGCAGCGGGTGGCCGGCATTGTCAACGGCACCACCAACTACATCCTGTCCGAAATGGCCAGCACCGGCGCCAGCTACGAGCAGGCCCTGGCCGACGCGAGCGCGCTCGGGTATGCCGAAGCCGACCCGACCGCCGACGTGGAAGGCTACGACGCCGCAGCGAAGGCCGCCATTCTGGCGTCCATCGCCTTCCACACCCGGGTGACCGCCGACGACGTCTACCGCGAGGGCATCACCAAGATCAGCGCGGACGACTTCGCGTCCGCGCGTGCCCTGGGCTGCACCATCAAGCTGCTGTCGATCTGCGAGCGGATCGCGGGCGACGACGGGCAACAACGGGTTTCGGCTCGGGTTTACCCTGCATTGGTGCCGCTGGAGCACCCACTCGCCACGGTAAGCGGCGCTTTCAATGCCGTCGTCGTCGAGGCGGAGGCCGCCGGCCGGCTGATGTTCTACGGACAGGGCGCCGGCGGAGCACCGACCGCGTCGGCGGTGACCGGTGATCTGGTGATGGCGGCCCGCAACCGGGTGCTGGGCAGCCGGGCGCCCAAGGAATCCAAGTACGCGCAGCTCTCCATCGCGCCGATGGGCATGATCCCCACCCGCTACTACGTCAGCATGGACGTCGCGGACAAGCCGGGTGTATTGGCCACGGTCGCTGCGGAATTCGCCAAGCGGGAGGTCAGCATCGCCGAGGTGCGTCAGGAAGGCGTGGTCGGTGAAGACGGGCGGCGTGTCGGAGCCCGCGTGGTGGTGGTCACCCATACCGCGACCGACGCCGCGCTGTCCGAAACCGTCGACGCGCTGGCCGAGTTGGACGTAGTGCAGGGCGTGGCCAGCGTCCTGCGGTTGGAAGGAACCAACGTATGACTTCCTCCAAGACAGCCGTGCACCGACGGTGGCCGGGCCTGATCGAGGCCTACCGAGAACGGCTGCCGGTCGGCGACAACTGGACGCCGGTCACCTTGCTCGAGGGCGGTACGCCGCTGATTTCGGCACCCCGGCTCTCCGAGCGGGTCGGCTGCACGGTGTACCTGAAAGTCGAGGGGCTCAACCCCACCGGGTCGTTCAAGGACCGCGGCATGACCATGGCCGTCACCGACGCGGTGGCCCGCGGTCAGCAGGCTGTGCTGTGTGCGTCCACCGGCAACACGTCGGCGTCGGCCGCGGCCTACGCCGCCCGCGCCGGCATCACCTGTGCCGTGCTCATTCCGCAGGGCAAGATCGCGATGGGCAAGCTCGCGCAGGCGGTCATGCACGGCGCCAAGATCATTCAGGTCGACGGCAACTTCGACGACTGCTTGGAGGTGGCTCGCAAGATCGTCGCAGACTTCCCGACGATCGCGTTGGTCAATTCGGTCAACCCGGTTCGCATCGAGGGCCAGAAGACCGCGGCGTTCGAAATCGTCGACGTCTTGGGTGATGCGCCCGACATTCACGCTCTGCCGGTGGGCAACGCCGGCAACATCACCGCGTACTGGAAGGGCTACACCGAGTACCACGCGGACGGCGTGAGCGAAAAGCTTCCGCGCATGCTCGGCACTCAGGCCGCCGGCGCGGCTCCGCTGGTGTCCGGCGTGCCGGTGAAGAATCCCGAGACCATTGCCACCGCGATCCGGATCGGCTCGCCGGCATCGTGGGGGCCCGCCGTCGCCGCCCAGGAGGAGTCCAACGGGCGCTTCCTGGCCGCCACCGACGACGAGATCCTGGCGGCATATCACCTGGTCGCCGTCACTGAAGGGGTCTTTGTCGAGCCGGCGTCGGCGGCCAGCATCGCGGGTCTGCTCAAATCGGTCGACGACGGCTGGGTGCAGCCGGGATCGACGGTGGTGTGCACGGTCACCGGCAACGGCCTCAAGGATCCCGACACCGCGTTGCGCGACATGCCGAAGGTGGAGCCGGTCCCGGTCGACCCCGTCGCCGTCGTCGCGACCTTGGGGCTGGCCTAGTGCTGGCCTCCGGGCTGCTGGGCAACTCGGTCGTCCCCGCCTCCAGCGCCAACCTCGGGCCAGGCTTCGACAGCCTCGGGCTGGCGCTGAGTCTTTACGACGAAGTCATGGTCGAGACAACAGATGCCGGTCTGGTCGTCGAGGTCGAAGGGGAGGGGGCCGGGGAGCTGAAGCGCGACGCCGGCCATCTCGTCGTACGCGCCATCCAGCGCGGGTTGCAGGCGGCCGGTGTCGGCGCCGCGGGCTTGAAAGTGCGTTGTCGCAACGCTATTCCGCACTCTCGCGGCCTGGGCTCGTCGGCTGCGGCGGTCGTCGGTGGCCTCGCCGCGGTGAATGGACTTCTCGCACAAGCGGGTTTGACGCCGCTGAGCCAAGCTCAGCTGATCCAGCTGTCATCGGAGTTCGAGGGACATCCCGACAATGCAGCCGCTGCGGTCCTGGGTGGCGCCGTCGTGTCCTGGACCGACACCAGCGGCGGGTCGCCCGCCTACGCGGCGGCTCAGGTCCGGTTGCATCCCGAGATTCACCTCTTTCCGGCCATTCCCGTGCAGCGTTCGTCGACGGTCGAGGCCCGGGTGCTGCTGCCGACGCAGGTCAGTCACGAGGACGCCCGCTTCAACGTAAGTCGGGCCGCGCTGCTGGTGGTGGCCCTTACCGAACGGCCCGACCTGCTGATGGCGGCCACCGAGGATGTGCTCCACCAGCCGTACCGGGCACCGGCCATGCCGGCGTCGGCGGAATACCTGCAACTGTTACGCCGTTGCAACCTAGCGGCTGTGCTTTCCGGGGCCGGACCGGCGGTCATCGCGCTCAGTACGGCGTCCGAACTGCCCGCCGAGGTGCTGGACTACGCGGCCGCAAACGGCTTCCAGGTCAGCGAGATGGCGGTCGGCGATGGTGTACGCTGGGGTTCTGGGGTAGCAGTTCCCAGCTAGTGTCCTCGGACACCGCGAAGTGGCTTCTTGCTTCCGGCACCGAAGAAGGTTATTCTCGGTTCCGTCCAGCAATCGCAGTCATCTGCATGATGCGCAGACATTGCGCGACCCCTAGGACGAACACCAAATTCTTCTCGTGGACGATGGTTCGCCATAACATCGCCAATCTTGGCAATCACCGTTGCAGAGTCGATCTTTGGCAGCACTCGGCGAATTCACCGAATGCTACGAACCCCTGGCTTGATTCGATCAGCGAGGGAGAGAAAGGAAATCCGTGACCGATACGGACCTCGTTACGGCTGGCGACAGCACTGAAAATGACAAGCTGCCCACGCCTGTGACCCCCGATACTTCCAGCGAGGCCGACGCCCGTTCGAGTGGCTCGGATGCTTCGCTGGCCACCATGGTGCTGCCCGAATTGCGCGCGCTGGCCAACCGGTCTGGCGTCAAGGGCACCTCTGGAATGCGCAAGAGCGACCTGATCGCCGCGATCCGAGAGAGCCGTCAGGGCGCCCGCCCCAATGGCGTGTCGACCAACGGCGACTCGGCATCGTCCGCCAGCCACGCCGCGGAGGCCGCTGACCAACACAACGAGGCGGCCGCCACCAGCCCCGCCGACGCCGGCGACACGGCTCCTGCCGAGGACAACCGCGCCCGGGACAAGCACAACGACCGGGGCGATAAGAAACAGCACAACGGCAACGACAAGCCCGCCGAGAACAAGTCCGAAGAACGCGCCTCCGACAAGGATGCGGACAAGGGTGGCGAGCAGGGCTCCGCAGGACAGCAAAACCGCGGTGGCCAGAACAACCAGAACCAGAACAACCAGAACCAGAACAACCAAAACCAGAACAACGACGACGACGGCGACGGACGTGGCGGTCGCCGCGGTCGCCGGTTCCGGGAACGTCGTCGCCGCGGTGAGCGGCCCGGCGAGGGCGGCGGTGGCAATGACACCGAGCTGCGCGACGACGACGTCGTACAGCCAGTCGCCGGGATCCTCGACGTGCTGGACAACTACGCGTTTGTCCGGACCTCCGGCTACCTGGCTGGCCCCAACGACGTCTACGTCTCGATGAACATGGTGCGTAAGAACGGATTACGCCGCGGTGACGCTGTGACCGGTGCAGTGCGGGTGCCCCGCGAAGGCGACGGCGGCGACAAGAACCCGCGTCAGAAGTTCAACCCGCTGGTGCGCTTGGACACCGTCAACGGCGGGCCGGTCGAGGACGCCAAGGATCGTCCCGACTTCACCAAGCTGACGCCGTTGTACCCCAACCAGCGCCTGCGTCTGGAGACCACCGGCGATCTGCTGACCACCCGGGTCATTGACCTGATCATGCCGATTGGCAAGGGACAGCGTGCGCTGATCGTGTCCCCACCCAAGGCGGGTAAGACGATGATCCTGCAGGCCATCGCGAACGCGATCACCAAGAACAATCCCGAGTGCCACCTGATGGTCGTGCTCGTCGACGAGCGGCCCGAAGAAGTCACCGACATGGCGCGCTCGGTCAAGGGCGAGGTGATCGCCTCGACGTTCGACCGACCGCCGACCGACCACACAGCGGTCGCCGAGTTGGCGATCGAACGTGCCAAGCGGCTGGTGGAACAGGGCAAAGACGTTGTCGTGCTTCTTGACTCGATCACCCGTCTGGGCCGCGCGTACAACAATGCGTCGCCGGCCTCGGGTCGTATCCTGTCCGGTGGTGTCGACTCCACCGCGCTCTACCCGCCCAAGCGTTTCCTTGGCGCCGCTCGTAACATCGAGGGGGGCGGATCGCTGACGATCATCGCCACGGCGATGGTCGAGACTGGATCTACCGGTGACACAGTCATTTTCGAGGAATTCAAGGGTACCGGTAACGCGGAGCTCAAGCTCGACCGCAAGATCTCCGAGCGCCGGGTGTTCCCGGCCGTCGACGTGAACCCCTCGGGTACGCGTAAGGACGAATTACTGCTCTCGCCCGACGAGTTCAGCGTGGTGCACAAGTTGCGCCGCGTGCTGTCTGGTCTGGATTCCCACCAAGCCATCGACCTGCTGATGTCGCAGCTGCGAAAGACCAAGAACAACTACGAGTTCCTGGTCCAAGTGTCAAAGACGACGCCGGGAATGGACAACGACTAGCTGATTCAGATCGGTTAGCACACCGCTGCGGTCGGTCAATCATGGCCGTCCCGCTCCGTTACCGTCGGCGCGACGGTAACCTGCGCCTTGTCGGAGGCCGACGGGAAAGCGGTGAGCCAGTGGCGGACACTATCCAGCAACTGCTTCGCGCACGCAGGAACGACTCCACGCCTGCCGTCAAGTACGAAGACCGGGTGTGGAGCTGGCGCGAGCACCTCGCCGACGCCTCGGCAACCGCGGCCGCACTGATCGGCATCGCCGACCCCGAGCGTCCGTTGCATATCGGCGCGCTGCTGGGCAACACCCCGGAGATGCTCACCGCGATGGCCGCGGCCGCGCTCGGTGGCTTCGTGCTGTGCGGCATCAACGACACCCGCCGCGGCGCGGCGCTGGCCTCGGACATCGTGCGCGCCGACTGTCAGATCTTGCTGACCGATTCTGCGCATCGGGCGTTGCTCGACGGCCTGGATCTGCCCGG
This sequence comes from Mycobacterium sp. TH-M25, assembly GCF_057473665.1. Lineage (NCBI taxonomy): Bacteria > Bacillati > Actinomycetota > Actinomycetes > Mycobacteriales > Mycobacteriaceae > Mycobacterium > Mycobacterium sp. TH-M25. Next base: position 5,554 of record NZ_JBYCLA010000050.1, on the reverse strand, counting down.
GGTCCGGGTCATCGACGTCAGCACCGATCGGTGGTCGACCCTGGTCGCTTTGGCCGGGCCGTTGGTGCCGCATCGGGAGGTGGCGCCGACCGACACGCTGATGATGATCTTCACCTCGGGAACCAGTGGCGAACCGAAGGCCGTTCAGATCACGCACTTGACTGTTATCTTCGCCGGTGCCAACCTGATTGGCCGCTTCGAGGTGGATACGTCCGACGTCTGCTATCTGTCGATGCCGCTGTTTCACTCCAACGCGCTGCTCGCCGGGTGGAGCGTGGCAGTCGGCTCCGGTGCGGCGATGGTCCCCGCCACCTTCTCGGCGTCGCGGCTGCTGCCGGACCTACGCCGTTACGGCGCCACCTACATGAACTACGTCGGCAAGCCGCTGGCCTACGTGCTGGCCACTCCCGAACAGCCCGACGACGCGGAGAACCCACTACGGGTCGCATTCGGCAACGAGGCCAGCGACCGCGACATCGCCGAGTTCAGCCGGCGATTCGACTGCGCGGTCTGGGACGGCTTTGGCTCCAGCGAGGGCGCCATCATCATCACCCGCGAAGACGGCTGCCCGCCCGGCTCACTGGGACAAGGCTTTCCGGGCGTCAGCATCTACAACCCGGACAGCCTCGCCGAATGCGCGGTGGCGCAATTCGACCGCGACGGCGCGCTGCTCAACCCCGACGAGGCGATCGGCGAACTCGTCAACACCACCGGCGCCGGCCTGTTCGCCGGCTACTACAACGACCAGGCCGCCACCGACGCCCGGTTGCGCAACGGCATGTTCTGGTCGGGCGACCTGGCCTACCGCGACGCCGACGGCTGGATCTATTTCGCCGGCCGCAGCGGCGACTGGCTCCGCGTCGACGGTGAGAACATGACCACCGCGCCGATCGAGCGGATCCTGCAGCGGCTGCCCGCGGTCAGTCAGGTCGCGGTCTACGCGGTCCCTGATGAGCAGGTCGGCGACCAGGTCATGGCAGCGCTGGTGCTGGTCGATCGCGCGATACTGCAGCCGGGGGAGTTCAGCGACTTCCTGGCCGCCCAGCCCGATCTGTCGCCGAAGGCGTGGCCGCGACACGTCTGGATCACCGACACGATGCCCACCACCGCCACCAACAAGGTCCTCAAGCGGCAGCTCACAGCGCAGGGCAGCGCCCCCGACGGGGGCGTTGTGTGGACTCGCATCGGCCGCGGCACCAGCTATACGGCGGTCGACCGCTCGGTAAAAGCGCAGGTGGGACCGAGCTAGCTCGGGGAATGCCCGGGGCGCCGCGCGCGTTTAGGGCCGTAGCGGCTGAACTGGCATAATGAGCAGCCGACGGCACGGTTCCGGTTCACGTCTGAGCATGACTTGGCGACCCGGCGACCGACGAACGAAGAGGAAACCATGAAAGCTGACATTCACCCCGCATACGGCGAGACCACCGTGGTCTGCGGTTGCGGCAACACATTCCAGACGCGCAGCACCAAGGAGAGCGGCCACATCGTGGTCGAGGTCTGCTCGCAGTGCCACCCGTTCTACACGGGCAAGCAGAAGATTCTGGACAGCGGTGGCCGCGTGGCCCGGTTCGAGAAGCGCTACGGCAAGCGCAATGCCGGCGCTGACAAGGAAGCTTCGGCCGACAAATAGCGCGATCGACGCCCGGACTGTCGCGATAGTTGCGCAGGACGGGCGTCGCTTTATGTGCGGAAGACTCCAGCATGTGTGGGACAGTCCAGCGAGGAGGTGAGCATGACCGAAGGCGCTAGGGGGATTGACGCGCTGGTGGCTGAGCACGCCGATCTCGAGAAGAGACTGTCCGACCCCGAGTTGCACAGCGATGCGGCCAACGCGCGCAAGGTCGGTCGCCGCTTTGCGCAGCTGGCTCCGATTGTGGCGACGCATCGCCAGCTCACTTCCGCGCGTGAGGATCTCCAGACAGCGCATGAACTCGCCGTCGACGATACGTCGTTCGCCGACGAGGTCGGCGAGTTGGCGGCCCGAGTCGACGAGTTGGAGACCAAGCTCAGCGACATGCTGGCGCCGCGTGACCCGCACGACGCCGACGACGTGGTGCTCGAAGTCAAATCCGGTGAGGGCGGCGAGGAATCAGCTCTCTTTGCCGCAGACCTGGCCAGGATGTACATCCGCTATGCGGAACGCCACGGCTGGACCGTGACGGTGCTGGACGAAACCTACTCCGACTTGGGTGGCTACAAAGACGCAACCCTGACCATCGCAAGCAAGGGCGATTCGGCGGACGGCGTCTGGTCGCGGCTGAAGTTCGAGGGCGGCGTCCACCGCGTGCAACGCGTTCCGGTCACCGAATCCCAAGGCCGCGTGCATACTTCGGCTGCAGGCGTGCTGGTGTACCCCGAACCCGAGGAAGTGGGCGAGGTGCAGATCGACGAATCGGATTTGCGGATCGACGTGTATCGCTCGTCGGGCAAAGGGGGCCAGGGCGTCAACACCACCGACTCCGCGGTGCGAATCACTCACCTGCCCACCGGGATTGTCGTCACCTGCCAGAACGAGCGGTCGCAGCTGCAGAACAAGGCCCGCGCGATGCTGGTGCTCGCGGCTCGCTTGCAGGCGCTGGCCGAAGAGCAGGCGTCCGCCGACGCCTCCGCCGACCGGGCCAGCCAGATCCGCACGGTCGATCGCAGCGAACGCATTCGCACCTACAACTTTCCGGAGAACCGGGTGACCGATCACCGGATCGGCTACAAGGCGCACAACCTGGATCAGCTTCTGGATGGTGACGTCGACGCTTTGTTCGACGCCCTCGGCGCCGCCGACAAGCAAGCCCGGCTGCAGCAGGCATGACCATTCAGCCCCGATTGCGTTGCGCAATCGACTCGGCGACCACACTGCTGAAAGACTCCGGCATCGACTCCGCCCGCTACGACGCGGAAGAACTGGCCGCGCACCTGGCTGGCACCGAGCGGGGCCGACTGGCGCTGCTTGCCACACCCGACGACGGCTTCTTCGATCGCTACCGCGCCACGATCGCCGAGCGGTCGCGCCGGGTTCCCTTGCAGCACTTGACGGGCACCGCCGCCTTCGGGCCGGTGGCGCTGATGGTCGGGCCCGGTGTATTCATCCCTCGCCCCGAAACCGAGGCGATGCTGGAATGGGCCACCACACAGGCCCTTCCAGACGCTGGGGTGATCGTCGACCTCTGCACCGGTTCGGGTGCGCTGGCGCTCGCGTTGGTGCGGCACCGGCCTGACGCCCGCGTGATCGGCGTCGACGACTCCGAGGCGGCGCTGGAATATGCGCGAACCAACGCCGCGGGCACCACGGTGGAGTTGGTAAAGGCCGACGTCACCGTGCCCGGTGCGCTCAGCCCGCTCAACGGGCGGGTCGACCTGCTGGTGTCCAACCCCCCCTACGTTCCAGACGGCACCGAGCTTGACCCCGAAGTGCTCGACCACGATCCGTCGCACGCCGTTTTCGGTGGACCCGACGGGATGACAGTTGTCACCGCGATCGTCGACATCGCGCAGCGACTGCTCCGCCCCGGTGGCTTGTTCGCCGTCGAGCACGACGACACCACGTCGGCCTTGACCGTTGAATTGATCTCGCGCACAGGATGTTTCGAAGAAATTACGCCACGCAACGATCTCACCGGGCGCCCTCGATTCGTCACCGCCCGAAGGGCGGGCGATCGCTGATGAGCGAGACGATCGACTGCTCGACGCCCGAACAGCGTTCGCGTGCCATCGCATCGGCGGCGGCAGCGGTGAAAAACGGCGGCCTGGTCGTGTTACCGACCGACACGGTGTACGGCGTGGGCGCCGACGCGTTCAACAGTGCGGCGGTGACCGCTCTGTTGAACGCCAAGGGCCGTGGCCGCGACATGCCGGTGCCGGTGCTGGTCGGCTCCTGGCACACCATCGACGGCCTGGCCATGTCGGTGTCCCCGTCGATGCGCAATCTGGTCCGCGCGTTCTGGCCCGGCGCCCTGAGCCTGGTGGTCAGACAGGCGCCGTCAGTGCACTGGGACCTCGGCGATGCCCGCGGCACCGTCATGCTGCGCATGCCGTTGCATCCGGTGGCGATCGAGTTGCTGCGCGAGGTCGGGCCGATGGCGGTGTCCAGCGCCAACATCTCCGGACGCCCGCCGGCGGTGAACGCCGGCGACGCCCGCCTGCAATTGGGTGATCTCGTCGATGTTTACCTCGATGGCGGGCAGGCGGCCCAGCAGGCCGCCTCGACCATCCTGGACCTCACGTCTGCCCAGCCGCGCATCCTGCGCTCGGGTCCGGTCAGCGCCGAGCGCATCGCCGAGGTGCTCGGCATCGACGCCGACCGGCTGACCGGCTGAACGGTCGGGTGAATTAGCTCGATCTCAGGACGGTGCACTACGGTTTTTCGGATGGTCAGCGGTGCCGACAACCTCGCCGGCGGTTTGCTCGGTTTGACCGATCGGGGCGCCGGTGTCCCGCTGCGCGAACTCGCTCTCGTCGGCCTGACCGCCGCGATCGTCACCTATTTCGCCACCGGACCGGTACGGGTGATAGCGACCCGATTGGGAGCGGTGGCCTATCCGCGCGAGCGTGATGTGCACGTGACCCCGACGCCGCGGATGGGCGGCCTGGCGATGTATGCCGGAGTGGTCTCCGCGGTGTTCCTGGCGGCGCAGCTGCCCGCTCTCACCCGCGGCTTCGTCTACTCGACAGGCATGCCCGCGGTGGTGCTGGCGGGCGGGCTGATCATGGGCATCGGCCTGATCGACGACCGCTGGGGTCTGGACGCGCTGACGAAATTCGCCGGTCAAATCACCGCGGCAAGCGTGCTGGTCACGATGGGCGTCGCCTGGAGCGTCCTCTATATCCCGCTGGGCGGGGTGGGCACCATTGTGCTCGACCAGGCGTCGTCGATTCTGCTCACGCTGGCGCTGACCGTTTCGATCGTCAACGCGATGAATTTCGTCGACGGGCTCGTCGGCCTGGCCGCCGGATTGGGACTCATCACCGCGCTGGCGATCTGCATCTTCTCCGTTGGGCTGCTCCGCGACCACGGTGGGGATGTGCTGTTCTATCCGCCCGCGGTCATTTCGGTGGTGCTGGCGGGAGCGTGCCTGGGTTTTCTGCCGCACAACTTTCATCCGGCCAAGATTTTCATGGGCGATTCCGGCTCGATGCTGATCGGTCTGATGCTGGCCGCGGCGTCGACGACGGCCGCCGGACCCATCTCGCAGAGCGCGTACGGCGCGCGCGATGTGTTTGCTCTGCTGTCGCCGTTTCTGATCGTCGTGGCGGTCATGTGGTTGCCGATGCTCGACCTGCTGCTCGCGATCGTGCGGCGTACCAGAGCGGGGCAGAGCGCGTTCAGCCCCGACAAGATGCATCTGCATCACCGCCTGCTGCAGATCGGCCATTCTCATCGCCGGGTCGTGCTGTTGATCTACTGGTGGGGAGGCATCGTGGCTTTCGGCACGGCAAGCACCATTTTCTTCAATCCGCGGGACACCGCCGCCGTCATGTTGGGGGCGATCCTGATCGCGGTCGTCGTGACGCTGATCCCGCTGCTCCGACGCCGTGACGATGTCTACGACGAGGAGTAGTA
>NZ_JBYCLA010000049.1:0-5545 GCF_057473665.1 Mycobacterium sp. TH-M25 | reverse complement strand
CAACCCCAGATGCGGGATGACCACCTGGTGAAAAGGCTGGAATGCCGCGTCGAACTCGTTGGGGCGAACTTCAACACCCCAGGTGTCGGTCGCGATTCCTGCGATGTCATGATCGTGAATCCAGTCGATGGTGGTGAATGACATCCCCGGCGCCGGCCCACCGGCATATTCACCCCATCCCCGGCCGTCAGTCACATCTCGACGCGCCCGCGTCAGCTGCCCGGTACGCACCACTAGAAAATCACCCGCCGACACTTCAGCAGTCGGACCGTGGTCGGCGATGGTTTCCTCGATGTGCTCGACGGTGATCGCGAAGCCATCGCCGAGTTCCCCTTCTCCGACCACCTTCCCGATGTCGAGCAGCACAGCACGCCCGACCATGCGATCAGCAACAGTCTCGATGCCGGTCATCTGATCTCCGTCACTGGTAACCACGGAGTCGGCCCGACGCCCGTTGTAGGCGAACCCCCGATCGAAGATGTGCCCAAGGCCGTCCCACTGGGTGGATGCCTGCAACGGCATGAACACCACATCGTCGGCGCCACCGAGACCGTGTGGAAAACCCTGATCTGAGTGATTGGCATCGAGTCCAGAGGTCAGCATCGTGCGCACCGGGTTGGTGCGCCCGCGCCAGCCGTTCTGTGGACCGTTTAAGTCGAACTGCTGCGACAATGACAGCGCCCGCCCCTGCCGGACCAATCCGGCGGCTCGCCGACGACATTCATCGGTCACCAGATTCATCGTGCCGATCACATCGTCATCGCCCCATCGGCCTCGGTTGGAGTTACGCGCCGACGAGCGGTCGATCGCCCCGATCGGATCGGTTCGGTCTAATTGCTCGATCACGTGGTCACCGTGCAGCTTTGGCAGTTGCCGCAGCCTGCTGTGCCTGCTCAAGAAACTCCAACGCCGCAGGCTTGATCGCCTCCCAGGCGCCATGTGGGGTTCCAGGCAACTCGACGCCCGCATCGGTGACACGGGCGAGGATGCCTTCCGCCGCGCTCTCCGCCTGCCGCTGCAGATCGGCGGTATCGACGCCGACCAGCACACCATCCCGCTTGAGGATCTTGCCGTCGATCAGAACTGTGCGGACATCGTGGACGGTCGTCTGGAAAACCAGTGTTCCGTAGGGATCGATCCGCGGATGCTGTTCAAAGGAACCGCCCCCGACGATCACGACGTCGGCCTGCTTTCCGGGAGTAAGCGAACCGATCCGATTACCCAGGCCGAGTGCGGCTGCCCCGTTGACCGTGCACCATTGGAATGCCTCCCGCGCAGTGCTGACGACCTTCTCCGGCATCGCCCCACCGAGATTGAGCTCGTGCGTAGCATCCCACCTGGCGAAACCAAGGCCGAATCGCATCTGATGCCACATATCGCCGCTGTTGAGGCTAATCACATCGGCGGACAGCGTTGGCGCGATTCCATGGCGCCGGCATGCATCGAATACCGGACGGCCCATACCCATGTTGAGCTCTGTCTCGACCGAGATTGACACCTTGCCGCCACTGCGCGCCAGGATGGTCCACTCTTCTTCGGTCAACGAGTTGCAGTGCACATGAACGATGTCGGGTCCGAGCAGTCCGCAGGCGTCGAGTTCCGGAATGCCGAATGTCAGCGGACTGCCCCACACGCACCCGGTGTGGTTGACGATTAGCGCCGAGTGTTGGCGTGCGATGTCGAGCTCGTTCAGCGTCTGTTGCCATGGCAATCCGAGCGGCTCACTCAGCGAGACCCCTGCGGTCACACGTGCACGCGGATCGCGAAAGTAGGTGTCTACGATGCGGTGGTAGTCATCGAGTCGATCCTGGTGTGACCCGAATTGTGTTGCTGCCGGGCTGCTTTCGAAGAATCCGTGACAGTGGACGGCCCGGATTCCGCTGTCTTGTAGGCCTTCAACCGCGGCGTCACTGTGGTCGGGAGTGTTGTTGCAATGCGAAAAATCCAGGATCGAGGTGACCCCACTGTTGATCGCATCGAGGCTGCCAACCCGCTGTCCCAGACGCAGATTGTCGGGAGTGAACACCGGCGAGATCCCCAACCGGATGCCGAAGTAGTAGTCACCAAGTGTCCAGTCGGCGCAAATGCCGCGAACCAGGGACTGCCAGGTGTGGCGATGTGTATCGACCAGGCCGGGGATAACCAAGTTGCGGGCGGCGTCGATCACCTCGCAATCGGCCGCCTCGATCGAAGGCGCGACCTGAGCAATCTTCCCGTCGTCGATTAGTACATCGCCACTCGGCAGGTCGCCGAACTCGGGATCCATGGTGATCACGTAGCCGTTCGTGATCAATATGCGCTTGTTTGACACGACACCTTCTCCACATCGTTGCAGCAGTTGCGCCAACCACTTTGTGATGGCTGGCACAGTTATGCTTATGCGTGATGCGGCCCACTATCATTGCCGAAGAACGAAATGATCCGTGTGGTTGCACCCAGCTTGGCGGCGGTGCTTTTGGATGCCTGACAACATGCGTTTGGTGTGGATGAGCACTTTCGTGACTGATGTGGCGTGTGTTGCTGGTGTGGCTGTTTGTGCGCATGGGAATTCGGGACCAGTCGGTCAAGGGGGGATCAACACCGTCGGCGCCGGCAGCCGCGGCTATGACGCCGGCAAGAAGGTCAACGGCCGCACGCGCCACGTCGTCGACACCCTAGAGCTTTTGATCGTGGTGCTGGTCACCGCTGCCAGCACGGTAGACCGCGACAGCGGACACCGAATCCTCAGCCACGCGCGCACGGCCGTGCCTCCTATAGCGCCGGTCTGGCAGACGGCGCTTACGCCGACCGGCGCATCGCCTGGGTGTCAAGCGGCCCTACCGGATCCTGCGGGAGATCGCCCGAAAACCCTAGGGGCAGCACACCTTCGAAGTCCTGCCCCGTCGCTGAGTGGTAGAACGAACCCTTTTCCGCCTCGACCGCTGGCGCCATTTCGACCGCGACGACGAACGGATGCCCGCGCATTCGGAAGCGCTGATCAAGTGCGATGATTACACTAATCCGAAGTTACGGCAGCTTCTGAGGTCTTTTTGCGGCATTGACATGCGAAATAGCGGTCGATTTTACTTGAGAACGTAGTCAAAATAGTGGCGTGTCGTGTCAGAGGGTTACGCTGTGATCGGCTATACTGCTGAGTATGCCGCGGGGCAGTGGAAAGGTACACGTAGTCAGAGTTCGACGGTCGCATGTGGATAAGCAGGGCCGGCCGCGCGACTACGAGTCGGTGTATCTGCGCCGCACCTACCGCGACGGGGACAAGGTGCGCAACGAAACGGTGGCCAACCTGTCGATGCTGCCGGCGGCTGCGGTCACCGCGATCGAGGCGAGCCTGAAGGGTCAGCCACTGATCGCAGCCGGCAGCGAGTTCACCAAGACCCGCTCGCTGCCGCACGGGCATGTGGCCGCGGTGTCGGCGATGGCGCATCGACTCGGGTTTCCTGCGCTACTGGGCCCGGCGGGTCGGTCGCGGGATTTGGTGTTGGCGTTGATCATCTCGCGGGTGATCCGCCCGGCATCCAAGCTGTCCACCCTGTCGCGGTGGGGTGATTGCACCCTCGGTGTGGATCTGGGCGTGGCGGGTGCTTCCACCGACGAGATCTACGCTGCGATGGACTGGCTGGCCGGCCGTCAAGATGCGATCGAGCGCAAACTGGCCGCCAAACACCTTGCCCCGCAGGTGAACCCGAGCCGGATAGCGCTGTTCGATCTAACCAGCTCGTGGGTGACCGGCCGATGCTGCGAGCTGGCCGCGCGCGGCTACTCCCGCGACGGGAAGAAGGGCTGCGAGCAGATTGAATACGGGGTGCTCACCGACCCGCAAGGACGCCCGGTTGCGGTACGGGTGTTTTCCGGCAACACCGCCGACCCGCAATCGTTCACCGAGATCGTCAAAGTCGTCAAAGACAAGCTTCACATCGACAAACTTGTGCTGGTCGGCGATCGCGGCATGATCACCACCGCCCGCATCGAGGGGCTGCGCGAACTCAACAACAACCCCGACACTCCCACCGATTTCGGCTGGATCACCGCGCTACGCGCACCCGCGATCGCCAAACTCGCCCGCGACGACGGGCCGCTGCAGATGAGCCTGTTCGACACCCAGGATCTGGCCGAGATCACCCACCCCGACTACCCCGGCGAACGGCTGATCGCCTGCCGCAACCCCGCCCTAGCCGCCGAACGCGCCCGCAAACGCCAAGACCTGCTGGCGGCGACCGAAAAGGAACTGGCCCGCATCGCCGAGCGCGTCACCAAAGCCACCCTGTGCGGCGCTGACAAGATCGGTATCGCGGTCGGCAAGGTCAGCGGAAAGTTCAAAGTGGCCAAACTCTTCCACCTCACCATCACCGACACCGGGTTCACCTACCACCGCGACCAGGCCGCCATCGACGCCCAAGCCGCCCTCGACGGCATCTACGTGCTACGCACCAGCGTCAACACCGAGGTGCTCGACCCCGCCGCCGTGGTCGAGAGCTACAAGAACCTCGCCAACATCGAACGCGACTTTCGCATCATCAAATCCGACGACCTGGATCTGCGTCCGATCCATCACCGCCTCGAGGACCGGGTCAAAGCACACGTGCTGATCTGCATGCTCGCCTGCTACCTCATCTGGCACCTGCGCAAAGCCTGGGCGCCACTGACGTTCACCGACCACACACCGCCGACCCGGGACAACCCCGTCGCGCCCGCGCAGCGTTCCGCAGCCGCCCAAGCCAAGGCCTCCACCAAACACGACGCAGCCGGCAACCCAGTGCGCGGCTTCCGCGACCTGCTCGACCACCTGGCCACCCTCACCCGCGACCGGATCCGCTACCACGACACCGACATCGAAATCGACAAGCTCACCGACGCCACCCCCACCCAGCGCAGCGCCTTCGACCTCATCGACGCCCCCATCCCACTCACCATCGCCGCGTAGCCAGAACAACCACCCACCAAAACCCGCGAATCCCCAGCTCAACCCGGTAATTCGCCCACATCAACAGCCTTAACTTCGGACTAATGGCGCGCCGTCTCGCAGCACCACCCGCGGGCACCGGGCCTGGCAACCGGCAACGGCCACACAACCCCTTCTCTGCCAGACACGTTCTAAGAGGGGCTCAGAAGATCGCCACCGGGGCCGGCCAGTATGCATGCGGCTTTCCGGAATGCATGTATGGCCATTCGATCGTCATCGCAGCGGGTGGCCAGTGCAACTGACACGGGCGACATGTCGTCGATTGGTACGAAACACACGTCCGGATGCGGAAAGAATCGCTGCGCGACGGCGCCGTGCAAGCCCAGGAGTCCAGTGGTCGCCACAGCCATCGGAACGGATTCCAACGCAGTCACGGCAGGCCCTCTGCGCCGCGACGTGCAGGGCCCGATCCAGTCCGTGAACCGGTCGTCCGAACTGGTCATGCGAAGCCACGAGTACTCGGTGGTCTCGGCGACATGGATCTCGCTCTTTCCGGTGAGGGGAGAATTCACCGGCGCAACGACAACCCGGGGCGTTTCCATGACGAGCTGTTGATCAATGCCGTCGATCTCACCAAGGTAATGG
>NZ_JBYCLA010000048.1:0-7372 GCF_057473665.1 Mycobacterium sp. TH-M25 | reverse complement strand
GTTCTTTCTCTTTGTCGTAGAGAATGCTGAGGTCGGGATTCAGCGGCCTGCTTTGCGGGCGGCTGGAGTCCGCAGTGCCGCCAGGTCGAGTTCGGCCATGCGCTCGGCGACCGCGTGGAGCAGCGGTGAGCGGATACAGAAGTAGAACGACGCGCAGAGCTGGCGGCGCGTTGATCGGGATTGGGCTTGCTTCTCCGCGGCATCTCGGCAGTGTGGTGGCCGCTGACCGGCGCTTTCGATGTCAAGCGGCTGACGGTGACGAGCTGGGTTCTCGTATCGGCCGGCCTGGTCTATCGGTGTGGCGCCAACCGCTACCCGGGCTTGCCGGCCGTGACGAACTGCAAGTTGCGCTGGATCTGCTGTTCGATATCGACGAGGCCGGATTCGGCGAAAAGACCGACGAACTCGTCCCGGTCGAACAGGCGCAGACCGATGGCCCCGGCGGTCGCATTGGACACGTACCGCAGGGCCGGCAGGCGACTGACGTAGCTGGTCAGAATCGCAACGCGCCCGCCGGGCCGCACCACCCGCACCATTTCGCGGGCCACGGTGAACGGCTCGGGCATCAGGTAGAGCGCACCAAAGCAGCACACAGCGTCGAAGGTTTCGTCGTCGAACGGCAGCGTTCCGGCGTCGGCGCGGACATAACAGGTGCGCGGTCCGCTGTTGTCCTGTACGGCGCGGGCCAACATCGGCACCGAGATGTCAAGCCCGACCGCTAGTCCGTGCTCCGGAAGGTCTTCGGCCAGCTTTCCGGTGAAATTACCAGGGCCGCAAGCGATATCAAGCAGCCGTGATGCGCGTGACAGGTTCAGCGCTTCGGCGGCGCGGCGTTGCTCGGCGCCGGTGGTGACACCACTGGCGACGTAAAACGCGAACGGCCGCCACAGTCGCTCGTAGACCGTGGCCACCAGCGGACTGTTCATCGCGTGCTGCGCCAGCGTGGGTGTTTCGCTGGCCACCGATTCGCCGAGCACGTCCAGGAAGCCGTGTCGCAAGCGCGCGTCGCGGTCAAGCAACTCACGGGTTGTCTGCAGCGGATCATCGGTGCGCGTCACGGGAGTGAGTCTGCCGGGGCGCGCGTCCTTGCTGCAACACGATGAATGCCCTTAGCCTGGGCTGCATCTTCAACGGCGACGGGGGCGGCAGGGTGACCGAGTTGACCACGCTGCGCGCCGCAGAACTCGCCGCCCTGGGGATCTTCACGGGATGCCCCGCCGAGGACTTGATGCCGTTGGCGGCCAGCCTGCAACCGCTGCAGGCGGCGCCCGCTCAGATTTTGATGCGCCAGGGCGAGCAGGCGGTGTCTTTCCTGCTTATCGCGTCGGGCGCGGTGGAGATCAGGCATGTTGGCGACGACGACGTCGTCACCATCGAGCACGTCTGCGGCGGCACCATCGTCGGCGAGATCGCGCTGCTGCGGCATCTACCACGAACCGCGACGGTGACCAGCACCGAAGCCCTGATCGGCTGGATCGGCGACAGCGACGCGTTCGCGCGCCTGGTGCATATCCCGGGCATCATGACCCGTCTGGTGCGCATGGTTCGGCAGTGCCTGGCGGCTTTTCTCACTCCGATCCCAGTCCTTACCCGTGACGGCTCGGAGTTGCTGCTGCGTCCGGTGTTGCCCGGCGACAGCGAGCGAACACTGCAGGGGCATGTCCGGTTCTCCAGCGACACGCTGTATCGACGCTTCATGTCGGCGCGGGTGCCCAGTCCGGCGTTGATGGATTACCTGGCCGAGGTCGATTACGTCGACCACTTCGTGTGGGTGATGACGGATCGAGACGGAAACCCGGTCGCCGACGCGCGTTTCGTCCGCGACAACCACGACCCCGCCGTCGCCGAGATCGCCTTCACCGTCGCCGACGCCTACCAGGGCCGCGGCATCGGGTCGTTTCTGATCGCCGCTCTGTCGGTGGCCGCGGGGGTGGCCGGGGTGGAAAAATTCTCCGGCCGGATGCTGGCCGACAACGTGGCGATGCGCACGATCATGGACCACTACGGCGCCTTCTGGGAACGTGACGACGTCGGCGTGGTGACGACCGTCATCGACGTACCCGGCATCCGCGATCTCTCCTTGCGTAGCGACGTGATCGCCGATATCAAACATGCTGCGCGTCAAGTTATTCGGGCTGTCAGTTAGCATGCGTCTTTCGGCGGCCGCAGCGGCGCTTGTGGTGCTCGCAGGGTGTGGCCGGCCGAGTGAGCCGCCGCCGCCGGCGCAGAGCGCAGCGGTGCGCCACGTCGACCCGGCCGATGTCAGGCGCGTGCGGCGCGACCTTCCGCCCGGTTACGAGGTAGCGCAGGCGCTGGATGTGACCGCACCGGAGGTCGTTTGGGGACTCGGGGGACCAGGCGTTGCGAACCCGGCGCGTTGCGCACCGCTGGCCAACCCAGTCCGTGGCGAAGGTACACGCGCGCAGGGTATTTCGGGATCTGGACCGGGGGGCACGGTGTACGCCGTGGTGGTTGCGGGGCCTGTCGCGCTGGATCACGCCTTGCTCGCCGGATGCCGCCAATGGACTATGACCGGCCGGCGGGCCAGTGCGCGTGTTCACCTGGTTGACGCGCCACACATCGACGCCGCCGAAACCGTCGGGATGACAGCCGACATCGTTACCTCGGTCGAAGGCGGCAATGAAATCGGTTCGCAGGCAAGCACCTTCACTGCGTACCTGGGTGATTACTATGCGTTCACCACGCTGATCAGCGATCCCGGCTCGCCGCACGCGGCCTTGCTGCCGCAATTTGCCGCCGACCTGCTGGTGAAAACCGTATCGGCCGTCCGCGGTTAGCGGCGGTGCGTTAGATTGGCCTCAATGATGCGGATTGCGTTGGCCATCTGGGGGGTCTTTCTACTGGCTGCTTGCTCCCACGGACCGTCGGAGGCGCCCCCTCAAGCGGATATCAGCAAGATCGCGAAGGTGAAGTCCGACTTCGGGCCGGGCTACAAGGTGAAGGAAACCGCGAAGACCGGCATCGACCCCAAGGTGCTGGCGACGCACAAGCTGCCGCCGGGGCTGACTTTCGATCCGCCCGACTGTGCGTCATTTGTGGTCGGCGAGGACATGCCGGCGGGTCTACAGGGCAACATGGCCGCGGTAGCCGCCGAAGGCGACGGCGGGCGTTTCATCGCGATGGCGGTGCAGACGTCGGCGCCGGTGCCGTTCGAGGAGCCGGCACGCAACTGCAAGAAGGTGGCTTTCCAAGGCGGCCGGGTTCGCGGCCTCATCGAAGTGGTCGAAGTACCGCACATCGAGGGCACTCGCACCCTGGGCGTACACCGTGTCCTGCAGACCGTGGTGCAGGGCAAACCGCGCAGCGGCGAACTGTATAACTATTCCGCGCATTTCGGTGACTACCAGGTGATCGTCACCGCCAACCCGATGCTGGTGCAGGGTCAGCCACCGAAGCCTGTCGACACCAAACAAGCCCGCGACTTGCTCGTCAAGTCGGTCGCCGCCATCAAAGACTGACCGCTAACGGACGTCGCGGGGCCGGAACTGGATGCTGACCCGCGGCCCGGTGTGAGCCGAGGTCTTGGGTACCGAGTGTTCCCAAGTCCGCTGACATGAGCCGCCCATCACCAGGAGATCGCCGTGCGCCTGCGGCAGTCGCAGAGATGAACCGCCGCCGCGAGGTCGCAGCGCGAATGTGCGGGTGGCGCCCAGGCTGACGATCGCCACCATGGTGTCGTGCACGCTGCTCCGGCCGATGGTGTCACCGTGCCAGGCGACGCTGTCCGACCCGTCGCGATACCAGCACAGCCCGACGGTGGTGAACGGCTCGCCGAGTTCGCCGGCATAGATGTCGTTGAGCCGCCGCCGAATCCGGGCCAGCCACGGATGCGGCGCCTCGCCGGCGGTCAGGTCGTGGAAGCTCACCAGCCGCGGGACTTCCAGGACGCGGTCGTACATCTGGCGGCGTTCGACCCGCCACGGGATGCTCTCGAGCAGCTGGCCGAGCAGTTCATCCGCGCCGGTCAGCCATCCGGAACGGATGTCGATCCACGCTCCTGGACCCAGGGATAGGCGTTCGTCGCACTCGAACAACGACTCCTGTCCTGAGATCGCCACGGTGCCGATTGTATCGCACAATTGTTCGATTCACCGGGCGGTGGGTTCGCCGGGCGGCAGCTCTCGACTGGGCACGACCCAGGTACTGAGTTGCGGGACTGATCAGGTCACCGACACGCGCGAAACGGGACACCAAAGGGTCACGATGCGGTCGCTCGACTGCCCATGCTGCGCGGAAACTGGCACTGTCGTGGTTGTGACTATCGATGTTGACGACGATCTCGTCCTGTACACCGACAAACGCCCTTACCGCTGCGCGCGCGGCCATTGGCTGCTGCCTGGACACATGATGGTCGGCAGCAGGTCATGCTCCTGCGGTCGGGGTCGACACACCACCTGGGAATGCGAGTGCGGCGACATCACCTATTCGCCGAAGGTGCGCGACACCTGCGAGTTGAGCGGGAGCCGCTGACTTTTTCTTTCACGCGAAACAGATGCCAGGGCAGTGGTTGTGCGCGGCCGCGCGACCCCGGGTTCTCTTTCGCGGCGACGTTTGTGGATAACCGGTCGCGTCCAGCGTTACCGCCAGCTGGGCAGCCAGATCTCCATATTCCAGGTGTTCTGCGAAATCGGCTGCCCGGTGAGCACTGGAAAAAGCCAGGCGAAGTTCGTGAAAACTATTGCGATGTAACAAGATACGACGATAAGCCCGAGACTGCGACGCTCCGCGCCTTGACCTGGCTGGTAGAGGATGTCGCCGAGGATCAACGCGATGGTCATTGCCAGGAACGGGGCCATCGTCGACGCATAGAAGAAATACATCTGCCGGTCGATGTCGGCGAACCACGGTAGCCAGCCGGCGCAGTAGCCGACCAGCACCGCGGCGTAGCGCCAGTCGCGTCGCACCAGCATCCGCCAGCAGGCGTACAACAGCGCGGGCACCGAAATCCACCACAGTGCCGGTGTGCCAACCAGCATCACCGCTTTGACGCACGACTGGGCGCCGCAGCCCGCGACGTTCTGCTGGTCGATCGCATAGAGCACCGGCCGCAGCGACATCGGCCAGGCCCACGGTTTGGATTCCCACGGGTGGTAATTGCCCGCGGCATTCGTCAGGCCGGCGTGGAAATGATAGGCATTGGCGGTGTAATGCCACAGCGAGCGCATCGCGTCGGGCAGCGGCAGCGGGAAAGTCGACTTCGCGCCGATGGATTGGCCGACCTCGTGCCGGTCGATCGCCGTTTCGGACGCAAACCACGGCGCGTAGCTGGCCAGGTACACCCCGACTGGAATGACCAGCAGCGCGTAGGCCGTCGGAAACAGGTCGCGGCGCACTGTGCCCAGCCACGGCCGCAGCACCCGGTACTGCCGCCGGGCCGCGACGTCGAACGCCAACGACATCGCACCCAAGAACGCCACGAAGTACAGGCCGGACCATTTTGTCCCACACGCCAAGCCGAGCAGTACGCCGGCGCCGAAGCGCCACCACCGTACGCCCAGCCGCGGCCCCCAGAGCGTCTGGTCGATGCGGCCCTGCGCGGACGCGACATGCATCCGCTCGCGGACCTGATCGCGGTCGACGATCAGCGCACCGAATGCCGCCAGCACCAGGAACGTCAGAAATCCGTCGAGCAGCGCGGTGCGCGCCACCACGAAGCTGACCCCGTCGGCGATGACGAGCAGGCCCGCGATCGCGCCGACGAGTGTCGATCGGCTGATCCGCCGCACGATCCGCACGACCAGCGCCACCATGACCGTGCCCAGGATCGCGCCGGTGAATCGCCAGCCCAGCCCGTTGTAGCCGAACAGCGCCTCGCCGATCGCGATCAGCTGCTTGCCCACCGGGGGATGCACGACCAGGCCGTAGCCTGGGTTGTCCTCCACCCCGTGGTTGTGCAGCATCTGCCAGGCCTGCGGCGCGTAATGCTTCTCGTCGAAGATCGGTGTTCTGGCGTCGGTGGGCGAGTCGAGGTTCACCGTTCGGGTCAGCGCGGCCAGCATGGTGATGACACCGGTGACCACCCAGCCTTGGAGCCGGTCGACGGGACCAAAATCGGGTGCCGGGGCCACTGGGCCCGGGCTGATCACCGGTACTTCGTCATCGGCGACGAGGTCGTCGGTCTCGATCGTGGTCATCGGATCCGATCGTAGGCTGTCGCACATGACAGACGGTCGACTGCTGCTGGGCGCCACGCCGCTGGGTCAGCCGTCCGACGCGTCACCGCGACTGATCGCTGCGCTGGCCACCGCCGACATCGTGGCCGCTGAGGACACCCGCCGGTTGAGGTTCTTGGCCAGGGCGCTGGATGTGGTGATCGGCGGAAAGGTGGTCAGCCTGTTCGACCACAACGAAGCGGCCCGGGTGCCGGCACTGGTCGAGCAGATTCGCGCCGGCGCCACCGCGCTGGTGGTCAGCGACGCCGGGATGCCGTTGATCAGCGACCCCGGGCATCGACTGGTGGCCGCCTGTGTCGAGGCCGGCCTGCCGGTGCAGTGCCTGCCGGGCCCGTCGGCGGTGACGACGGCGCTGGCGGTGTCCGGTCTGCCGTCGGAGCGGTTCTGCTTCGAGGGCTTCGCCCCGCGCAAGCAGGGTGCCCGCCGCGGCTGGCTGGCATCGCTGGCGGGCGAGCAGCGCACCGCGGTGTTCTTCGAGTCGCCGCGGCGCCTACCCGCCTGCCTGCTCGACGCGGTCGCCGAACTCGGTGGGGACCGGCGTGCGGCGGTCTGCCGCGAATTGACCAAGGTGCACGAGGAAGTGGTGCGCGGATCGCTGGACGAGCTGGCCGCCTGGGCGGCCGAAGGCGTGCTCGGCGAGATCACTGTCGTGTTGTCCGGCGCGGTGCTGCGGGCCGATCTGCCTACGCTGGTGACCCGGGTGAGCGATCTGGTCGACGACGGGATGGGTGTCAAAGACGCGTGCGCACAAGTGATTTCCGCGACCCCGGGCGCGCCGTCACGGCGCGAGCTCTACGACGCGGTGTTGCGCGCCCGACGATGATGCCACGCCGGCCCCGATGATCGGTGCCGCCTTGTGCAGGCATTCCTGCCACTCGGCGTCGGGATCTGAGTCGGCGGTGATCCCGCCGCCGGACCCCAGCACCGCATGGCCCACGGCGTCGAACTCCACCGTGCGGATCGCGACGTTCAATTCGCAGCCGGCCACCGGGGAAGCCAAACCGACTGTGCCGCAATAGACTCCGCGCCGAGATTGCTCCCATTGCGAAACAAGTTCGCGGGCACGGAGTTTGGGTGTGCCGGTGACGGACGCCGGCGGGAAGGTGGCGTCCAGCAGCGCCGAGGTCGGCAGCTCGAGCGGAACCTGCGCCGACACCGTCGACACCAAATGCCACACC
>NZ_JBYCLA010000047.1:0-6438 GCF_057473665.1 Mycobacterium sp. TH-M25 | reverse complement strand
ATGAGCCCGGACTCCATTGAAGCATCCCCGGTTTCATGCACACCTGGTTACGTGTGACCGGTGTGCTTTCCGGCCCGAAGTCGAGCGTAGTACTCGGCCTCGGCTTCCGCGGGTGGGATGCGGCCCAGGCGGTGCATAAGCCTGGCGGTGTTGTACCAGCTAACCCACGCCGAGGTCATGTTCTCCAGGTCGGCGAGGGTACGGATCGGTCCGGTGCGAAACGGGGAGCCTGGGCGTACGCACTCGGTTTTGTAGAGCCCGATCGTGGTTTCGCACAGTGCGTTGTCCAGAGCGTCGCCGACGGTCCCGATCGAGGGGATCAGTCCCTCCAACATCAGCGTCTCGCCGTAATGTATTGCAGTGTACTGACTTCCGGCGTCCGAGTTAAGCCGAATTCGGCTTAATACTGATTATGCCGATGTTTGCGTTAAGCCGGGGATCTGCGCAGATGGCCTGCGTTCGCTGGGGTTGTTGGTGGATTTCTCGGCTTAACGTTTCGGGTCGTGGTTAACGTCCGTCGTATCTCTACGTCTGTGGAAGGAGACGGTCATGGATACGACGGTCAGTGGGATCGGCGCGGTTGTCGTGGCGGAGCTGCGTGCGGCCGGCTATATGGAATCGACAGTTGGTCAGTACGCGAAGACGATCAAGGCGCTCACTGAGTTCGCCTCGGGGCGTGAGTATTCCGCCGAGTTGGGTGCGGAGTTCGCGTCGATGACGACCAGTGTGCGCACCGGTCGGTTCAGCGCTCAGCGCCGGTTCGATTACCGGCGTTTGGTGACGGTGTTCGACTCCTATGTGCAGACCGGCGAGGTGGACCTGTCGGTTCGTGGGCGCGGCGGCGGAGGTCCACGGCCGGCGGGCAGCGACTTCGTTGGGCTGGACGCCGCTTGGGAGGCAGAGATGGGCCACCGCGGTCTGGCGCCGGCCACCTGTGAGGCCTATGGACGGGTGGCGCGGAGCTACCTGGTGTTCCTGGAAGGACGCGGGATCGCTGTGCTGGGCGATGCGGATGGCGCCACTGTTCTGGCGTTTTTGGAATCCTTACTGGATCGGTGGGCCAAGTCGTCGCTGTTTTGGGTGGTGTCGAACTTTCGTCCGTTCCTGAAGTTCACTGGCCGCACTGATCTGGTCAATGCGCTGAATCTAGCTGGTATCAAACGCTTTCATGCGATAGTGCCCGTCTTGGAGGATGCCGACCAAGGGCTGGTTGTTCGCGCGTGTGCGTCGGGGGTGGTCAGCGCGCGAGACGCGGCGATCACGCTGCTCGCGTTGTCGACGGGATTGCGGGCCTGTGACATCGTGGCGTTGCGGCTCGGTGATGTCGACTGGCGTGGGCGCACCATCGGTCTGGTGCAGCAGAAGACGGGCAACCCGCTAACGCTGCCGTTGCCAGCGCTGTTGCTGGGCAAGCTGGCCTCCTATGTTCTCGACGAACGGCCAAGCTCCGGCGATGATCACCTGTTCCTGCGTTTGAAAGCCCCACACACCCGGCTGGGCGATCACGCGACGGTGCACCGAGTCACCGTGGAGACATTCCGGAAAGCGGGAGTGCGCGAGGTGAGGGCGGGAACCCGGTTGCTGCGCCACAATGCCGCATCCCGGTTGCTGGCCGCGGCGGTCCCGCTGCCGACGATCGCGGCAGTGCTCGGCCATGCCAGTGAAGAATCGACGAACCTCTACATGAGTGTGGACCGGCCGCGTCTGCTCGGCTGCGTCCTGCCGGTCCCAGAAGCCGTGCGGTCATGAGTGGCCACGGCTTCACCAGCGCGTTCGCCACCGAGCTGGATGCCTACCTGGCGTTCAAGGCGAACATGGGATTCACTGGCGCGTCTCGTATTTGGTATTTGAAACAGTTCGATGCCTACTGCGCCGCCCATGACCGCACGGTGTTCGACAAGGACACTGTTGAAGGCTGGGTCGGTGTTCAGCTGCAACGGTGCGGCCGTTACCGGTCCTGGATGTCCTACATCCGTGACCTCGGCCGCTGGATGACGATGCACGCGATCCCCGACGCCTATGTGCTTTCCGATCGGTGGAAATCCCCGTTCGTCGCCGCCCACCCTTATCTGTTGTCCCGCCATGAGATCGAGATGTTCTTCACCGCCGCCGCCCAGCTGCAGACGCCATGCCCGTGGCGATGGCAGGCGGTGGCGTTTTTCACCCTGATGCACTCGTGCGGGCTGCGGACCGGGGAAACCCGCGCCCTGCAGACCGGACAGGTCGACCTTGCTGGTGGGCACATCGACATCATCTGGTCCAAAGGCCATCGCAGCCGCAGGCTGCCGTTGACTGACCAGGTCATCGCGATCCTCGACAGCTGCGACCGGATCTCGCGCGCGCAGTTCGCCGCGCGCGAGACGTTTTTCGTCTCCGCTACCGGCAACCAGGTGACCACGGCAACGGTCGGGAAGGTGTTCGGCCGCATCTGGGATGCGGCCGGGCTGCCCCGACCCGGGGCCGGCCAGCAGCCACGACCCTACGATTTCCGGCATCACTTCGCCTACGCCAATATCCACCGATGGATGACCGCCGGCGACGACGTCACCGCGATGCTGCCCTACCTGTCCCGTTACATGGGGCATGGGACCTTTGAGAGCACGTACTACTACGTGCACACCTCGCCCGATTTCATGGCCGCCTACGCCGACATCACCGCCCAACGCCAGTCCCTGCTACCGCAGGTGGGATTCTGATGAGACGCGACCCGCATACCGGCGCACCGGACTTCTTCGGGTTCGCCCGCGATTATCTGCACGCCTACATGCCCAAGACCAGAGGACTATCGCCGAAAACGATTGAGGCCTATCGGATCAGCCTGGAATGCTTCCTGGATTACCTGGACGAGGCCGAGCACATCGGACGCGACCGTGTCAGCTTCGATCACTTCGACCGCCAGCACCTCAAAGGATGGCTGGCCTGGATGACCGATCAGCGGCACTACACACCCAAGACCGTCACGTTGCGCCTGAGTGCGGTCAAAGCGTTCCTGACCTACGCGGCCTATGAAGATCTCACGCTCGTCGCGCTCAGCCAATCAGCCAAAGCACTCAAAGCGCCGGCTGGCCCCCGCAAGCCCATCGAGTACCTCACCGAAGCTCAAACCCGGGCGATCCTTGCCGCGTTCACCGGACAGACAGCGAAATCTCGCAGAAACCGGATGCTGCTGATCCTGCTCTACGACACCGCCGCCCGCGTGGGCGAACTCACCGGCCTGACCCTGCAGGATCTTCACCTGACCGAGCCCGGGCACATCGTGCTCACCGGCAAGGGCAACAAGACCCGCGTCGTGCCGCTCACCGACAAGACCGTCGAGCACCTGCACGTCTACCTCGACGAGTTCCACCCCAACATCACCAAACTCCCCGCGAACAGGCCGTTGTTCTACAGTCTGCACCGCGGGCGAGCGGCCGAACTGTCCGCTGACACCATCGCCGCCGTGCTCAAACAAGCCGCCGAATCCGCTCGTGCTCAATGCCGTTCGATCCCGGCGAACATCCACTGCCACCTGCTGCGCAAAACCAAGGCAATGGATCTCTACCAGCAGGGCATTCCGCTGCCGATCATCATGCGTCTCCTCGGCCACGAAAACACCTCCACCACAGCAGCGTTCTACGCGTTTGCGACCCTGGACATGATGCGTCAAGCGATCAACGCCGCCACCCCCGCCATCAACACCGCGGCCACCGAGCCGCTCACCGAAGACCAACTCCACACCCTCTACAGTCTGCGATAACCGCGAAACGTTAAGCCGAGAAATCCACCAACAACCCCGGCGAGCGCAGGCCATGCGCGCAGATCCCCGGCTTAACGCAAACATCGGCATAATCGCTATGATGAATTGTGTCGTTGAATGGATGGCCTTGACGGGCCCGGAAGACCGCAGAGTGGCGCAGCGCGCGCTCGACGAATCCGGTGTCTTTAACCATCGAGCACTCCCAGCCCGCGATCACCCCAGCGTAGGCGTCGACGACGAACGCGGTGTAGCCGAACCCACCGGTGTCCAGCGCAACGTAGGTGAAGTCAGCTACGTCCAGCAAATTGGGCGCGCTAACGCGCCATTTGCGGCTCACCAGGTCCGGCGCCCGGCCCGCAGCCGGGTCGCGCTCGGTGGTGCGCGGCGGGCGGCGAGCACGCATGACGCCTCGCCAACCGTTATGCCGCATAATCCGTTCCGCCGTGCGACGCGCCACCGGGATACCCTGCCGCTGCAGGTGCGCCCACATCTTCAAGCTGCCGTACAGGCTCTCCGGTGGGCGTTTACCGTCGGCATCAGGTTCGTAGTAGCCGGCCAGGATCTCGGTGATCGTGGTGTCCCACAGAGCCCGTTTCGATGGTGCAGACGAGCGGTGCGCCCAGTAGGTGCGCGGGGCGATCGCCGCGCCCTGGATACCCAGGGCGCGGCAGATCGGTACGACCCCGAACTGCTCCTTGTGTTCGTCGATGAACGCACAGATCAGCGGTGTAGCGGGTCGCACTCCCGCGCGAAGAAAGTTGTTGCGGCCTTGAGGATTTCGATCGTTGCCTCAAGCTCCCTGGTCTTGCGGCGTAGCTCCCGCAGTTCCCGGCTCTCCTCGCTGGACACCCCTGCTGCTTCACCGGCGTCGATCTCGGCTTGGCGTACCCACTTGCGAAGCGTCTCGGCGTTCATCCCCAGCCGGCCCGCGATCGCCTTCATCGCTGCCCACTCTGAGTCGTAGTCCTCGCGGTGTTCGCGGACCAGCCGCACCGCCCTGGCCTTGGTGTTCTCGTCGTACTTGCTCGGCATCGCGCCATCCTTCCCAACAAAGGAAGTGCGCATAAAACCGGGGACGGTTCACCATCGCCCAACGAGTCAACGTTCACGCCACCAACGCCGCAGCGTCCTGCTCATCACTGAACGACAAGAACATCACGCCCCACGTCCTACGGCACACCGCTGCCATGCGACTTCTCCACGCGGGCATCGACATCACCGTCATCGCGCTCTGGCTCGGCCATGTCCACATTGCCACCACACAGATCTACCTCGAGGCCGACCTCATTCTCAAACAACGCGCTCTCGACCGAACCACCCCGGTCACCAGTCAAACTGGGCGCTACCACCCGCCCGACACTCTCATCGCCTTCCTCGAAAACCTCTGAGATTATGCCGATATCGGCAGCACGGAAAACGTCCCTACCAGCACCGGCCACCCCGACGTCGGCATAACCAGAAGATCGGAGTAATGCACCTAATGCCGACATCGGCATTAGGTGCACTACGCCGCCAACCTGATGGACGTGACCCCGAAAAGCTCCTGGGGATGGGTCAAAGCGCTGCTGCACTCGATCTATGACCAGCCCGACGCCCAAGCGGTGCACGCACAGTTCGACCGGGTCGTCGACGCGCTGACCGACAAGCTGCCCGCCGTCGCCGCCCACCTCGATGATGCCCGCGCACAGATCCTGGCGTTCACCGCGTTCCCCAAGGAACTGTGGCGCCAAATCTGGTCGAATAACCCCAACGAGCGCCTCAACCGCGAAATCCGCAGGCGCACAGACGTTGTCGGTATTTTCCCCGACCGTGACGCCGTCATCCGCCTGGTCGGAGCCGTCCTGGCCGAACAACACGACGAATGGGCTGAAGGCCGCCGCTACCTGGGCCTGGATGTCCTGGCTCGGGCCGCTGCCGTCGGCAACCCCGAACCCGAACCCGCACCCGCTCCGCCGGCCGCCAACGGCCTGCCCGAACTGGAGCCCGCAGCATGATAAACTCAAGCACACCAAGCGAATTCGGCCCAGGGCTGACCCGCCAAGCCTACCTCGACCAACTCGCCGACACCGGTCACACCGGCTGGTACGACGAGCGCGGCGTCCCCGCGCCATGGCCCGAGGACTTCTGCGACCCCGACAGCGGATGGCAACCCACGACAGGAGGTCAGACCACCAGCACCGACCCCGACTACCCCTTCTAACCCCACCAAATCGAAGGATCAGCCGTTACACCACCCCCGGGGACTTGACCGCAACTATCGCGGGCGGCGGCCTGCGGCTCGTGTTGCGGTGGCAAGGTTGCGAGCAACGCGGTGGTCAGCTGCGTAGCAAAGTCGAAGGCGGCGGTAACCGGCATGATTTGGCCGCCAGGGGTTGTCTGGAGCCAGGACTGGGCGTCGTCACCCGAGGTGAAGAAGTGCACCTGGTTGCAGAACGAGGAGCGGATCTCGCTGAGGTCGTCGGGGTTGACTAGTGACACCACGGCGGTGGCTGGCTCGAGGTCGCGGATCCCGCGCGGGCCCGCGGTCAACCGGATTGGCTGTCCACAAGCCGGGGAGACCGACTCAATGTGGGCGTCCCGGTCGAGGATGCGCGGGAAGATCAAGGTGTCTAGGGCGCACCAGGTGTAGAGCTCCGCGCCGTCGAGGGTGAACCGGTGCCGGCTCGGGCGCAGGGTCAATCCGTGGCCGACGATGCGACCCT
>NZ_JBYCLA010000046.1:0-14687 GCF_057473665.1 Mycobacterium sp. TH-M25 | reverse complement strand
CGGCCCGCATCGTCGCCGGGCGGGGCTGACTTGCCCGGCTCCTCCTCAGGCCGCGTGGCGGCCCGCCTCGTCGCCGGGCGGGGCTGACTTGCCCGGCTCCTCCTCAGGCCGCGTGGCGGCCCGCATCGTCGGCCGGGCGGGTTAGAGGTTGGCCAGGCAGGGGTCCTGGCTACCGCCCGCCGGAATTGTCGCGTTGGCGCTGGAGAACGTGACCTCCACACCGCTGTTGGTGACCTTGATGCTGTCGGCGTGCAGTCCCAGCGGGTAGTTCTTGGTCGCTTTCGAGGTCAGGTTGTCCAGGTCATTTTGGACTGACGTGGTCGACATGCTGGAACCCAACGCGGTCAAGCTGACCACATGCAGCGACAGGCCGTTGTTGACGATTTGCGGCTTGACGGTGGCGCTGTCGAACATGCCCTTGAGCGAAATAGTGCCCGCGCCCGGGTCGGTGGTGACGTCGCCGGTGACGAACTTGCCCATTACGGGAATGGCGTCCTGAATCGACTGCTTGATGCCATCCGAAGACCATGAGATCGTCCCGCTGATCGACCCGATCGTGCCCTGCGAGTTTGCGCTGTTGCTCAGCTTGATGTCGCGGATGTCGAAGCTGACCTTCATGCCCTTGGCCGCGCGAATCTGATTGCCCGCCGTCTGCACCGAGATGTCGGGGTAGTCCTTGGTCAGGTACTGCCACAACACCGGTGGGACGGCCGCGAAGGACACCTTGGCGCTGTCCTGCACCTCGCACTGCACCGCGTTCGCTACCTTGGTGCTGGCGACATGGCGGGCGTACAACTCACCGCCGATCGGAATCGCGATCACCAGCAGCGCGGCGATCAGCAGGATCAACAGCAGCGACGTTCGGTCGGCGAAGAAACGGCGTCCACCACCGCCTTGTGTCTCAGCCATTGCCGGGGGGGATGCCGGTCGCGCGAACCGGTTGGTCGGATCCTCATGAGCCGGCGGCGGGGGGCCGGGCTGCTGCGCCCGCGGGTTGGGCGGCATGCCGGGACGCGGCGAGTTCGGTTGCTGCGGTGGGTAATTCGGTGGTGGCACTGGCTGCTGCGGTGGGCGGCCCGGTGGTCGCCCGGGCTGCTGCGGACGCGGCACGTCTCTCGCGGAGGGCTGTTGTGGTGGGCGGCCGGGGGCAGGGATTTGCCGGGTCGGCGATTCCGACGGCGGCGGAACGCGGCGCGGCGGGAAGCCGCGGTTGGGTGGCCCGGCCGGACGGGACGGGCGGCCGCGCTGCGGCTCGTCGTGCGGGGGGCCTGGCGGGTTAGACATGAGCGAAGCAGGGGTCGTTTTGGGCTGCGGGTATCGATGCGTTCTGCGTCGAGAAGTGTGCTGACACACCATCGTTGGTGACTTGGACACTGTCGGCCTTGATGCCCAGCGGGTACTGCTTGAGCAGTGCCGCGGTGAAGGCGTTCAGCGCGGTTTGCGCGGTCTCGTGCGGGATGAGCACGCCGAGCGCGTTGACCTTGTAGACCTGCAGTGTCAGCTGGCCGTCGGAGACCTGCGGCTTGACGGTGACGGCGCCGAGCCCCATCGCACCACTGAGTTCGATCGTGCCCGTGCTTGGGTCGGTCGTGACGCTGTTGACCAGGCCGCCGATGAACGGAAGCGAGTCCTGAATGGTCTCCTGGATGCCATCCGACGTCCAGGTGATGTTGGCGTCCAGCTTGCCGATGGTGCCTTTGGAGTCGGCATTGCCGTGCAGGTCAACATTGTCAATCTCGATATCGGCCTTCATGCCCTTGGCGTTGCGGATGTTGTGTCCCGCGGTGTGAATGGTGATGTCCTTGTAGTGACCCGTCAGATGCTGCCACAGGAACGGGCTCGGCCCGAAGGATGCGGTTGCGCCGTCCTGGACCACGCACTCGGTCGCCGAGGCTACGACATGGTCGGCGCGATTGCGGGCATACATTTCACCGCCGACCAATGCGGCGATGCCCAGGGCGGCCGCGATGACCAGAACCAGCACGATCGACACCGGGTCGCCGCGGAAGCCGAAGCGGCGCTTGGGTTTTTGCTCCTCGACGGCGACGGGCGAGGTCGGTTGCTCAAATTCCGGGGTCGTCGGGTATTCCTGGACCGGTGGCGGATAAGACCGGGGAGTTGTCTGTTGATAGGAGTAGTCGGCCTGCGGCCCCGGTTGAGTGGGCGAACTCTGCTCGCCCGGGCGGGCCCACGGCGAGGACGCGTCCTGCTCCGGGGGCCCCTGAGGATTCGTCACCTGCGCGATTCTGCCTTATTGCCATGAGCAAACGCTATGTGGTTGCGCAGCACCGCGATTGTCTCGCGGGCCTTGGTCACCTGCTCCAGGTCCAGGTCGGTGACCAGCAGTTCCGGCGTGGAGCCCGCCGAGGCCAGCACCGTGCCGAACGGCGACACCACCAGGCTGCCGCCCACGCCTGTCGGCGCGCTGGAGGCCAGTGGCTCGCCGGGGTCGGCCTGTCCGGACGCGACCACGTAACTGGTGGAGTCGAGGGCGCGGGCCCGGGCCAGCAACGTCCACTGCTCGAGTTTTCCCGGTCCGCCGGCCCACGACGCGCTGACCACGATCAGCTGGGCGCCGGCGCCGGCCAGCGTGGTGAACAGCTCGGGAAAGCGGAGGTCGTAGCAGGTGGCCAACCCCACTCCCACACCGTCGACAGTGATCGCGACAGGATCGTGTCCGGGGGCGACGGTGGCCGACTCGGTGAACCCGAACGCGTCGTAGAGATGGATCTTGTCGTAGTGGACATCGGTGTCTGGCCCGACCATCAGCAGCGTGTTGCGGACCCGCCCGTCGTCGGCGGGCGTAAACATGCCGGCCACCACGGTGATGTCGGCGTCAAGCGCAATCCGACGCACTGCGTCGGCCCACGGCCCGTCGACCGGTTCCGCGATTGGGGCCAGCGGAACCCCGAACCGGCACATTGTCGCTTCCGGGAACACCACCAGCGACGCGTCGGCGCCGGCGGCCCGGCCGGCATAGTCCCGCACGGTCTGCAGGTTTTCGGCCGGATCGGTGCCGCTGAGAATCTGGGCGACCGCGATCCGCATGATCGTCAGCTTAAAGCGCGGCGGAGGCGGGCGCGGCGGGTCGCGCGTGGATGGTTTGAGCGCGATCGATGAAGTCGGCATCAACCAGGTCGGCGCGCGCTACTCTCTTCAACATATATACAATAACCTTTTGACCTCGGACCAGGGTGGTATTCGGGGGAGCTTGGGAGCCTCGGGATGGCAAAACACCGCAGCACTCGTCGAAACCCCCGACGCCGCGGCGTTGCTCGTGGCGCTGGTGCGACTCTGGTCACTGTTGTCGGCATCGGAATCGGCATCTCCCAAACTGACGAATCCACTCCCGCGCAACCGGTGAACGCGGAGACCCGCCTGCTGTCCGGTCCCAGCGACACCGGGGTCGACGCATTCACCCTTGGCTCCTTCACCCTCGATCCCTACACCACCCCACTCCTGCTGCCCCAGGAGGGCTGGGCAGCTTTCCCTGCCCCGGTCTTCCCGGGCCCGCCGGTATTCAACATCTCGGGCGGGGACTTGGACGGCATCGCCCTCGCCCCACAAAACTTCGAGGTGTTCAACTCCAGCGGGACGGAAGTCGGGACGATCGGCACTGACGGCACCATCCTGCAAGTCCTGGGGCAGGACAGTTACGAGTTCACCGTGAGCAGCTCGACGCCGGTATTGGGGGAAACCGCCGCGAATCTGCCGGCGGTGGGAACCGTCTACGACATCTTCAACGGTCTCGGCGTGGGGCTCACCGGTGGATACAGCTACCAGAATGTCTACGAGGGCACCCCGAGCGGCACCGTTGCCGACGTCCTGGTGCTGCCGACCGGCCAATACAGCCTGTCCTCGCCCGTCACGCTGCCCGGCGGGCTCGCCACGCTCAACCTCGAGTCGCTGTTGGGTCAGAACTTCACCGGTAACCTGCAGCCAGCCGACGCCTTCAGCAATCTGGTGTCGACATCGGGAGACAGCAGCATCGGCCCAGACGCCTTCACGATCAACGTGCCTGGCTTTGACTACACCCTCGACCCCTTCAGCACGCTCCTTGCCCCGGACACCTACAACGCGGTCTCGCCTCTCGCGGGCTTCGCACCACTATTTGCCGCGGGTGGCGCCCAGTTCTTCGGCATCTCTGCCGTCAGCCAAGGCTTCAACGTCTACAACAGCAGCGGCACCGAGATGGGCAGCGTCGACGCCAACGAATTTGTGCTCCACTTCCTGGGCTTGACCACCACCGAGGAAGTGGTCACCAGTCAACTGCCGCAACTGGGGTTCACCGACGCCAACCTGCCGGCAGTGGGAACGGTGTTCAGCGTGACCAACACGGCCCCGTGGAACATCCCCCAAAAGGACGAGATCTATCTCGCCACTCCGACAACATCTGCCACCGACACCACGGTGGCGTCGTACGGCACCTCGACTGTCGCGGCTCCTTTCAACCTCGACGCGGCCGGCAACGCGGAGATAAACCCGGCCAGCATCTTTGCCCCCCTGGTCGCGGAGCAACCGCAGGACGCCAGCATCCCGCCCCCCTTGCTCGGGGCCCCCGCTACGGACGCCTTCAGCATCGGCCAGACGACCTTCTACCCCGTGACGTCTCTGCTCGCAGAGGGTTACAACAACATCGGTCAAACGATGGGCGGAGCGCCGCTGATGGCCGCCTTCGGCGGGTCGGCTGCCGGCATCAGTCTGGGACCTCAAGATTTCTACTACTACACCGGCACGGGTGCGGGCGCTCAAGAAGAAGGAGAGTTGAGTACCAGTTTGTCGGTCTTGGATATCTTGTCCTTCAGCAACGCCTCGTTCACGGTCACCGGTTGTGCGAGCTTGATCTGTACGGACGCCCCGGCGAATGGCACGATCTTCGACGTGTTCAACCTGGGCGGCGGTTTCGAGAATGTCTACGAGGGCACCCCGGGCGGTTCGGTCATCGATACGCTGTGGACGCCGGCCGGGCCGCTCTTCAATTTCGACATCCCGTCACTCGATGCCGCGATACCGCTGTCTCCGCTTGACGTCATCCCCGCCGGTTTTGACGTGCCGACGCTGTGAACTTCGGCATCTTCGATCGGGCGGACGCCGGCTGGCGGATCCGTCAGGTCACCGCGATGCCAGCATGTCCCGATGATCGAGTTCATCCTTAAGCGGACGACGACGGCACCGATCGAGGCAGTATTCGACTCGCTCACCGACCACCGTGGCATCGCGAACTACGTGAAGCTTGCCCGGCGCAGCACCCTGGACCGCGAAGGGACTCCCGCCCCCAACGGGGTGGGTGCGGTGCGGCGCATCGAAGCGATCGGGCCCGCGTTCGTCGAGGAGATCATCGACTACGAGCGACCCACGCGCTACGCGTACAAAATGCTGTCCGGCGCACCCTTCCGCGATCACGTCGGCACGGTCACGCTGCGTCCGGCCGGCAGTGGAACCGAGGTCAGCTGGCATCTGCGGTCGCAACCCAAAATCCCTGGCCTGGATTGGCTTTTCACGCCGGTGATGAAGCGGGTCATCGGCGAACTGCTCAACGGTGCCGTCGATAGTGCGGAGCGCCGCGCCTAGGGGTAGCAGCTATGCGGTTTCGCCGATCCACCCGGTGGTGAAGCGTTGCTCGCGGATGAGCAGCTCGACCAGCTGGCTGCCGATGAAGTTTTCCAGCTTGCCGCCGACCAGCGGGATTTTCACCTCGACGGTAGCCCGGAATGTCAGCCTCGTGCCGCCGTCCTCCAATGACTCCAGCCTCGCGGTCCCGCTCAGCGACGCCGGCGAGTTCAGGATCGAGCCGCTGACCGCGGCCGTTGCGGTCCCCTCGACGATCGATTCCCAGCGTTCCTCGCGGCGGATGATCAGGTCGCTGCGGTGGAACTGCGTGACCACCGCAGGCATCCGGTCTGCGCGCAAGACTTGGGTGGTGACCACGTCGATCACACCCGCGTCGACCCGGATCGAATCCAGCGTCGCGTCGTCGGCGCCGGAATCGTCCAGTCGGGCAAGCCAGTACTGCTCGTCGCTGAACGCCCGCAGAACCGATTCGACGGTTTCCGCGTAGTCGGTGAACATGTCGAACGAGCGCGGCATAGCAGGTCAGGCTACCGTCAAGAGCCAGGCAACCGGGTTTGGAGGGGGCAGCGTGGGAGCGGTTTTCGCCGGTGCGCGCGTCGAAGAGGACGTATCGGTGGCGCCGCTGACCACGCTGCGGGTCGGCCCGGTCGCGTCGCGCGTGATCACGTGCACCAGCACCGGCCAGGTGGTCGCGACGCTGCGTCATCTCGACGTCGACGGGTCGGGCCCGTTGCTGGTGTTGGCCGGCGGCTCGAACGTGGTGATCTCCGACGCGCTGAGGGACCTGACCGTTATTCGGTTGGCCAACAACGATATTCGCGTCGACGGGAATCTTCTGCGCGCTGAGGCGGGCGCGGTATGGGACGACGTGGTGAGCGCGGCGATCAACGCCGGCCTGGGTGGACTGGAGTGCTTGTCCGGGATCCCCGGGTCGGCGGGTGCCACCCCGGTGCAAAACGTCGGCGCCTACGGCGTCGAGGTGGCCGACACCATCACCCGGGTGCGACTGCTCGAACGGCGCAGCGGCGACGTGCGCTGGGTGCCGGGGCAGGAACTCGGTTTCGGCTACCGGACCAGCGTGCTGAAACATTCCGATGCCGCCGTCGTTTTGGAGGTGGAGTTCGCGCTGGAGGCTTCTGGTCGCAGCGCGCCCCTGCGCTACGGCGAACTGGTGAGCGCACTCGGCGCGACCGCCGGTGAGCGTGCCGATCCTGCCGCGGTACGCGACGCGGTGCTCGCCGTGCGGGCCGCCAAGGGCATGGTGCTGGACCCGGCCGACCACGACACCTGGAGCGTCGGGTCGTTTTTCACCAATCCTGTTGTCACGCAGCAGCTTTACCAAAGTATTGCCGACCGGGCCGATCGGCCGGTGCCCAATTACCCGGCTCTGGGTGGCGTCAAGCTGGCTGCGGGTTGGCTGGTCGAGCAGGCCGGCTTCGGCAAGGGCTACCCCGACGCCGGGGCGCCCTGCCGGCTGTCCACCAAACACGCGTTGGCGGTGACCAATCGCGGCGGGGCCGGCACGGCGGAGGTGTTGGCGTTGGCCCGTGTCGTGCGCGACGGGGTCCGCGACGTGTTTGGCGTCACACTGGTGCCCGAACCGGTCCTGGTCGGCTGCTCGTTGTGAGACGCGCGCCGAATGAAGGGCGCCGTTTCCGCCGGTATCTTGATGTCGTGACCACTGAGCGGGCGCCGGTTACTCGGCGCCGAGCCCTGACCACCCTGGTGGTCGGCGTCGTCGCGCCCAATGTGCTGGCGGCCTGCTTCGGTGGGTCGACCAAGCGAGCGGACAAGGAGAAACGGCCGGCCGCCGCCGCGCTGACGTTCCGGCCGGCCGACAAGGCCACCAAGGTGCTGCCGACCGCGCCGATCAGCATCGAGGTGCGCGACGGCTGGTTCCAGCACGTTGCGCTGACCAATCCGGACGGCAAGGCCGTCGCGGGCGTGCTGAACCGGGACCGCACGCTCTACACCCTCACCGAGCCGCTGGGCTACGGCTCGACCTACACCTGGACGGGCGCCGCGGTGGGTCACGACGGCAAAACCGTCCCCGTGCACGCTGAGCTCACCACGATCTCGCCAACCAAGGTGATCGACGGTGGATTCCAGCTCGCTGACGGCCAAACCGTCGGCGTCGCGGCGCCGATCATCATTCAGTTCGACGCGCCGATCGCGGACAAGGCTGCCGTCGAGCGAGCGCTGATGATCACCACCGAGCCGCCGGTCGAGGGAAGTTGGGCATGGCTGCCCGACGAGGCGCAGGGTGCCCGGGTGCACTGGCGCAGCCGCGAGTACTATCCGGCCGGCACCAAGGTCAACGTCGATGCCAAGCTCTACGGCTTGGCTTTCGGTGACGGCGCCTACGGCAAGCAGGACATGAGCCTGAAGTTCGATATCGGGCGCAGGCAGGTGGTGAAGGCCGCAGTCTCGTCGCACCGCATCCAGGTGATCCGTGACGAGGGTGTGATCATGGACTTCCCGTGCAGCTACGGCGAAGCCGACAAGCCGCGCAACGTGACCCGCAACGGCATCCACGTGGTCAGCGAGAAATACTCCGATTTCTACATGTCCAATCCGGCCGCCGGCTACAACCACATCCACGAGCGCTGGGCGGTCCGGATCTCCAACAACGGCGAGTTCATCCACGCCAACCCGAACAGCGCCGGAGCGCAGGGCAACACCAACGTCACCAACGGCTGCATCAACCTGTCGACGGCCGATGCCGAGCAGTACTTCGCCAGTGCGATCTACGGCGACCCGGTCGAGGTCACCGGCAGCACGATCGAGCTGTCCTACGCCGACGGCGACATCTGGGACTGGGCCGTGCCCTGGGACACCTGGGTGGGCATGTCGGCGCTGCCGTCGCCGAGCGGCGCCAGGCCGTCGCCGGTGTCTATTCCACGCAGCGCGCCGGCTACCCCGCGCGATGCGCCCACGCTGTCGGGTACCCCGACGACGACCGTTAGTCCTGTGCGGCCCGGCGGTTGAACCGGCTGCCTGGCGCTTGATCGCGGGGCCGGATCACGATCTGGTCGAGGTCGACGTGCGGTGGCCGCGACGCCACGAAGCCGATCACCTCGGCGACATCACCCGCGGTCAGCGGCGTGATCCCCTGGTAGACCGCGTCGGCGCGGTCCTGGTCGCCGTCGAAGCGCACCAGCGAGAACTCCGTCTCGACCGCCCCTGGCGCAATCTCGGTGAGCCGCACCGGCTTTCCGAGTAGTTCGCCGCGCAACGTGCGGTGTAGCGCCGCCTGCGCGTGCTTGGCCGAGGTGTAGCCCGAGCCGTTGTCGTAGGTCTCCAGGGCCGCAATCGAGGTGACGGTGACGATCAGGCCGTCGCCGGAGTCGATCAGCTTGGGTAGCAGCGCGCGGGTGACCCGCAGCGTGCCCAACACATTGGTCTCCCACATCCAGCGCCAATGCTCGAGATCGGCGTCGGCCACCGGCGCCAGACCCTTGGCGCCGCCGGCGTTGTTGATCAGCACGTCGACCCGTTTCAGCCCGGCAGCCAACGCGTCTACCGCCGCGCCGTCGGTGACGTCGGCCACAACTGCGGTGCCGTCGATCTCAGCGGCCAGCGCAGTGATCCGGTCGGCCCTACGTGCCACTGCGACAACGTGAAATCCTTGCGCGGCAAGGGTTCTTGCGGTGGCATCACCGATTCCGGAGCTGGCACCGGTGACGACCGCGACCGGTTGGTCGTCGTGCCGGTGGTCACATGGTCCCGAACGCGGATCAGCGGAGGGCATCTCAACGACTCTAGTAAGCGTGCTAAATTCTTAGAGTGATCTCCAGCACCTTGTTCGGATTTTCGTCCGCGTGTCGTTGCGCGGGCTGCGTGTGTTGTTGCCGCGCACCCGGCCGCTCCTGAGCTGACGCGCCAAAGCGCTCGCGACGGTGTGCGGCTTCCAGACCGCCACCGGCCCCCGAACAAGGAATCGCACATGCGCTCGACACCTTTGACCTCCCATCAGCTCAACCCGCCCGCGGTCGTCCGCCGGCGTGGACTGGGGCACCGCCGGGTGTTGGCACCCTCGCTGCAACTCTCCGATGCCGCCGCGTCCGCGGTGTTCCGGGCCGTGCGGTTGCGCGGCCCGATCGGCCGCGACGTCATCGCCCAGGCCAGCTCGCTGTCGATTGCGACGGTAAACCGCCAGGTCACGGCACTATTGGAGGCCGGCGTCCTGCGGGAGCGCGCCGACCTGGCCGTTTCCGGGGCTATCGGGCGTCCCCGCGTGCCCGTCGAGGTCAACCACGAACCGTTCCTGACGCTGGGCATTCACGTCGGGGCCCGGACCACCAGCATCGTGGCCACCGACCTGTTCGGCCGCACCCTGGACGCCGTCGAAACTCCGACCCCACGCACCGCGCAGGGTCCGGCGCTGGCCGCGCTGGCCGACGGCGCCACGCGCTACCTGCGGCGCTGGCACCGTCGGCGCGCGTTGTGGGTCGGCGTCGCGATCGGCGGCACGGTCGACGCCGCCAGCGGTCACGTCGACCACGCCCGCCTGGGCTGGCGAGACGCGCCGGTCGGTCCGGTGTTCGCCGAAGCGTTGGAACTACCGGTGTCGGTCGCGTCGCACGTCGAGGCGATGGCGGCCGCCGAACTGCTGCTCGGCATGCGCCGGTTCGGGCCGAACTCCTCGACCAGCCTCTACGTCTACGCCCGCGAGACCGTCGGCTACGCGCTGATGATCGACGGCCGGGTGCACAGCCCGGCCAGCGGGCCGGGCACGATCACCAATCTGCCCGCGCACTCGGAATTGCTTGGCGGCTCTGGGCTGTTGGAGTCGACGGTCAGCGACGAGGCGGTGGTGGTCGCCGCGCGCCGGCTGCGTATCTTGCCGCCCCGCCGCGTCGCGGCCAGCGGCACCGTCACCGACGTGCTGAAGGCCGCCCGCAGCGGGAACCAGCAGGCCCAGGAGTTGCTCGACGAGCGGGCCCGCGTGCTCGGCGAATCGGTTGCGCTGCTGCGCGATCTGCTCAACCCCGACGACCTGGTTGTCGGCGGGCAGGCGTTCACCGAATATCCCGAGGGCATGGCGCGGGTGGAGGAGGCCTACAAGGCCCGCCTGGTGTTGCCGGCCCGCGACATCCGGACGACCGCGTTCGGTAACCGGGTGCAGGAAGCTGGTGCCGGCA
Organism: Mycobacterium sp. TH-M25; assembly: GCF_057473665.1. Classification (NCBI taxonomy): domain Bacteria; kingdom Bacillati; phylum Actinomycetota; class Actinomycetes; order Mycobacteriales; family Mycobacteriaceae; genus Mycobacterium; species Mycobacterium sp. TH-M25. Next base: position 3,972 of record NZ_JBYCLA010000046.1, on the reverse strand, counting down.
TCGTGTCGCTGGCCGGGTTGTACGCCGACCCGCTGGCTGCCATGCGCCGGGCCGCCTGCCCAGCGCCCGGCTACGAAGTTGACGTCGGGACACCCGCCTGACCTGGGATTCCACCGGGTACTGCAAAGATGGCCGAGTGGGTTCTTCTGATCTGACCAATCCGCGCCGCGTCGCGGTGCTGGCCGTGCACACGTCTCCGCTGGCGCAGCCCGGCGTCGGGGATGCCGGCGGGATGAACGTCTACGTGCTGCAGAGTGCGCTGCACCTGGCCCGCCGTGGCGTCGAGGTGGAAATTTTCACCCGGGCGACTGCGTCCACCGATCCGCCCGTTGCGCGGGTGGCGCCGGGCGTGCTGGTGCGCAATGTTGTTGCCGGGCCGTTCGAGGGCCTGGACAAATACGACCTGCCGACGCAGTTGTGTGCGTTCGCAGCCGGTGTGCTGCGGGCCGAGGCCGCCCATGAGCCGGGCTACTACGACATCGTGCACTCGCACTACTGGCTGTCGGGTCAGGTCGGCTGGCTGGCCCGCGAGCGGTGGTCGGTGCCGCTGGTGCACACCGCGCACACCCTGGCTGAGGTCAAAAACGCCGCGCTGGCTGAGGGTGACACTCCCGAACCGCCGCTGCGCACGGTGGGTGAACAGCAGGTTGTCGACGAGGCCGACCGGTTGATCGCCAACACTGACGACGAAGTGGCGCAACTGGTTTCGCTTCACCACGCCGACCCTTCGTGCATCGACATCGCGCATCCCGGAGTAGACGTGGAGGTGTTTCGTCCCGGTGATCGCCGGGCCGCGCGGGCCGCGCTCGGCTTGCCTGCCGACCGGGATGTGGTGGCCTTCGTCGGGCGCATCCAGCCGCTCAAGGGGCCCGACGTGTTGCTGCGTGCGGCGGCCGAACTGCCGCGGGTGCATGTGCTGGTGGTCGGCGGACCGTCGGGCAGCGGGCTGGCCGTTCCCGACGGCTTGGTTCGGCTCGCGGCCGAATTGGGTATCGCCGACCGGGTGTCGTTCTTGCCTCCCCAATCACGGGACAACCTCGCAGGCGTGTTCCGGGCCGTCGACCTGGTGGCCGTGCCGAGCTACTCGGAGTCGTTCGGTCTGGTGGCGTTGGAGGCGCAGGCATGTGGCACACCGGTGGTCGCCGCTGCGGTCGGCGGTTTGCCGGTGGCGGTGCGCGACGGCGTGACCGGCACGCTGGTGGACGGCCATGACGCCGAGAAGTGGGCGCACGCGATCGACCACACGTTGCGACTCGGCCCGCACACGCTGGGCCCGGCGGCAGTCGAGCATGCGGCGGACTTCTCCTGGGACAACACCGTGGACTCGCTGCTGGCCGGCTACCGCCGCGCGATCGGCGACTTCACCGCTCGCCGGGTCGTCCGCGGGGTCACGTCGGCGCGTTGGGCCGCGCAGGCCGGACGGCGTCCGTCGCGACGCAAGGCATGGGCATGACCGCCAACGACGATGACGCCGGTGTAGCCGGCGTGGAGGAGTGGCGACGATGACCGGCACGAACGGCGACAGCGGGGCGCCGATCACCCACGTCCAGCAATTGATCGAAGACACCCTCGACGCCAGCGAGCTGACCTACACCCGCCACGAAGGCGCGCATGGCGGACTGCCCGGGCTGATCGTCGAGTTGCCCGGCGAGCGTCGGCTCAAGACCAACACGATCCTGAGCATCGGTGAGCACTCGGTGCGCGTCGAGGCGTTCGTCTGCCGCAAGCCCGATGAAAACCACGAGGGCGTCTACAAATTCCTGCTCAAGCGCAACCGTCGGCTGTACGGCGTCGCCTACACCATCGACAACGTCGGCGACATTTATCTGGTCGGCCGGATGGCACTGGCATCGGTGGACGCGGCCGAACTCGACCGCGTGCTCGGGCAGGTCCTCGAAGCCGTCGACACCGACTTTAATACGTTGCTGGAGTTGGGTTTTCGCTCGTCGATCCAGAAAGAATGGGAGTGGCGGGTATCGCGCGGGGAATCGTTGAAAAACCTCGAAGCATTTGCGCATCTGATCGACGACGACGAAGACTAGTGGTCTCGCCCGTAAGTTCGGGGGTCATGTTCAGGCTGCGCGGGGTTGGATTGGGTTGTGTTCGCGTTGATGGTGGTCGAGCCAGGACGCGTGCACCGTGATCGCCTTTGCGCACCGAGATCGACGTTGTGGCGGCAAAGTTCGAGTAGCAGGCGCCACAACGTCGATCTCGACGCGGGGAAGGCGACTCCCCGGCCCCGACGAACTCACGCACCTAGGTCGCGACGGCCCGCAGGAAGTTGTCGGCGAACACCACGCACGCCTCGTCCAGCGGGGGTAACTCGACCTCGGGGATGCCGGCCGCTGCCGGCCGGACCATCGTGTGGACGGTGATCGGCGCCAGCATTTGCTGAATCAGCAAGGGCAGCGGCAGATCTCGGATTCTCCCGGCGGCGACTTCGGCCGCCAGCCACTGGCCCACGCTGCCCAACATGAGTGGCACGTGATGCGACAACACGGCCCGTATCGCGGGTTCGGTGGGACGGGCCAAAACCTCGGCGAGCATCGCGGGAGCCACCCGTGGCTCGCTGCTCAACACCTCGGCCAGCGACCGGTACACCCGATGCACGGTCGCGCTGAGTTCAGCGTCCGGTTCGGAGACCACCTCGTCGATATCCAGAATCGGGCTGTACCTGTCGAAGACCGCACGCATCAACTCATCTCGCCCGCCGAACACCGCGTAGAGGCTGTGCACCGAGCAATCCGCTTGTGCGGCGACCGCTTCCAACGTCGTCGTGGCGAGCCCCCGCTCACTGATCAATCGCCCGGCGGCCTGCACCGCGCGCTCGCGCACCGGCGGCCGGCCGCCGGGTTCGATCCCGGCGGCGCGCACCGCGTCGTCGAGCAATTGCCTGGAACCGTTGAGCCGTCGCACCAGGGTGCTCCGCGAGATCCCAGCCGCCCGGGCGATGGCGACCAGCGGGACGTCAGCGACGTCCCGGCCGAGGCTGTCAGCGGCTCGCAGCGCCGCATCCACCACCTCGGCCGGAACGTCGTGAGCCGTCGTCATCTAGCTCATTGTCGTCGATGCCGGGCGCGGAACCCGGCGGGCGAACGTCGGAGCGTGTTCGGGCCGCACCCCGACGCCCATCAGGTACGCGGGAATCACGGACAGCTGAGGGATCCTGGCCATGATGCGCAACGCCGTGTTCGGCATCGGCGTCGAGCCCGAATCGATCGCCCGCAGCATTGCGGCGTGAAGGCCGCGCTGCAGCGTCTGAGTGACGGTGGTCGGGAACTGGCGCCGGCGCTGCACGGCGGCCAAGTCGTCCTCGGTGAGGCGGTGCTCGCGCAGCGGCGCCGCGAGCAGTCGCGCCGCGGCGACGGCGTCCTGCACGGCCATGTTGATCCCGACGCCGCCGGCCGGGGACATGGCGTGCGCGGCATCTCCGATGCACAGCAGTCCGTCGGTGTACCAGCGGCGCAGCCGGTTGAGCCGGATGTCGAGGAGCTTGACGTCGTTCATCTCGAGGCTTTTCACCGAGTCGGACAGTTCGGGAATCGCGTCGACGATGTCGCGTCGCAGTGCCTCGATGCCGCGAGCCCGCAGTTGGGCGTCGGCGCCCTTGCGCAGGAAGTAGCCGATCTGCAAGTAGTCCTCGCGAGGGATGACGCCGAGGAACTTGCCATCCTTGAACCGGGGCAGCAGGGTGTCGCCGATACCGTCCGCCTTGGGCAGCCGGAACCACCAGATGTCGGCGCTGACCGGGTATGCACGCGGAACGAGGCCGCCATCTCGGCGGCACAGCGACCAGCGTCCGTCGCAGCCGATGGTCAGGTCGGCGCGTAGTTCGCCCGAACCCTCGGGGCTGTCATAGCGCACGCCGGCGACGCGGCCCCCGTCGTAGACCAGGCCGGTCACGTCGTGGTTCGTCCGCAGCGTGAACGTGGACTCCTGCTTGCCGGCGTCGGCGAGCAGGTCGAGCAGGTC
>NZ_JBYCLA010000045.1:0-12141 GCF_057473665.1 Mycobacterium sp. TH-M25 | reverse complement strand
GGTTGTTGCCTTCCGCGCGCCGTTATAGACTTTTTGGGGGCCTGATACTCTAATTTTCCCTCAAAAACGCCGATCTCGGCGCGCAAAGGCGATCATGGTGCACTCCCGGCGAACTTATGAGCCAGACCACTTAGGATTCGCGCAGGTACTTTTTGGCTATGGTCGAGCACCCGATCCGAAATGCGGCAGTCGACTTTTACCGCGTGACGGGCGTGATCTTGATCGTGCTTGGGCACTGGCTGGCCGCTTCGGTCACCTACCGCGACGGATCTTTCGGTCGGCAGAATCCATTGCTGGATCAGCCATGGACGCAGTGGCTCACCTGGCTTTTCCAAGCCGTTCCGACGTTCTTCCTGGTTGCCGGCTACGCCGCTGCGGTGTCCTGGAGCCACCGGCGAGCCAACGACGAAATGTCACGCCAGGGCTGGTTGCGGCGCCGATTTGCCCGCGTGCTCGGGCCGTCGACGGTGTACGTCGTGCTGGTATCGACGTGTGTGGTGGTGCTGCAAAGCGTGGGCGCGACGGGGTCGATCCTCGAGTACGCGGGCTGGGCGGTGGCCATGCATCTCTGGTTTCTCGCCGTCTACCTGGTCGTGGTGTCGTTCACGCCGATAGCTGTGGCAGCACATCGCCGTTGGGGACTTCTCGTGCCTGCGGCGCTCGCCGCAGGTGCGGCCGTCTTGGACGTCGCGTCACTCGCCGGCCACGTCCGTCATCTGGGTTGGCTGAATTACCTGATGTGCTGGGGGTTGCTCTATCAACTCGGAATCGCTTGGCAGAGCGGCATATTGGCGGGTCGTCGAGCTGTGATGCTGGCCGCGGGCGCGGCGGGTGCGCTGTGGCTGCTGCTCTGGCTCGGCCCCTATCCGGTCAGCATGATCGGCGTTCCCGGTCAAGCAGTGCAGAACACTGCACCGCCCTCGATGGCCATGGTGGCGTTCGGATGCGCACAGGCCGGCCTGGTGATCAGCCTGGCGCCGACGGTCAACCGCCTACTGCGCGCGGACGCGATTCGACGTGTGCTGTCGCGGGCGAACACGAACGTGATGGCCCTGTACCTGTGGCACATGATCCCCGTGGTCGTCGTGGCGGTTGTCGGCTACCCGGCGGGGCTGTTGCCGCAGCCGGTCGAGGGCAGCGTCGCGTGGTGGCTGGGCCGGTTGGAATGGTTGGCGATCCTGGGCCTGCTGACGGCGGTCGAGTTGGCGCTGTTGTGGTGGGGACGGCGTCTGTTCGCCGCCCCTCTCCCACGGCTGAATCTGCTCGGCGGACGCGCAGCGGCACCGGTCATGCTGGCCGGCGCAGCGATGGCGTCATACGGACTGTCCTACCTTGCCGCGCAAGGCTTCGCGCCGGACGGGCACTTCCCCTGGCCGACCGCAGTAATATTCGGTCTCGGCGTGCTGCTGGTCGCGTGCTGTTCGTCCGAAAGTGACCGCAACGGTCAGGACGATGCGCCGAACGCGGCCAGCGCTGCGTCGTAGTTCGGCTCTTGCGCGATCTCCGGCACGAGTTCCTCGTAGGCGACGTTGCCGTCGGCCCCGATCACCACAACAGCCCGGGCAAGGAGGCCGGCGAAAGGGCCGTCGGCGATGGTGAGGCCGTAGTCCTGGCCGAAGCTGTCGCGGAACGCCGAGGCGCTTTGCACATTCTCGATGCCCTCCGCGCCGCAGAAGCGGGCGTGCGCGAACGGCAGGTCGTTGGACACGTTGACCACGGAAAGGCCGCCGGCAGCGGCCCGTTCGTTGAAGGTGCGCACGCTGGTCGCGCAGACCGGAGTGTCCACGGACGGAAAGATGTTCAGCAACACGGGTTTGCCCGCAAACTGCTGACTGTTCACCGCCCCCAAATCCGAGCCGGTCAAGTTGAACGCAGGGGCCTTGGTACCGACGGACGGCAGTTCGCCGACGGTGCTGAAGGGATTTCCGCGCAAAGTTATCTGTGCCATGCGACACAGTCTGCCAAGTTGCGCCGACCGGCCGTGGGCCGGGGCGGGCTTGGTGTCGAAGCGAACGGGACTGCGGGGCAGCCCGTTGCTGCTTATATTGTGTGATTGTGCCAGAGATGAATCGACGCAACGTCATGCTGACGTTCGGGATTGGCGCGCTTGCCGCCGCGATCCCCACCCCGAAATCCCACGCCTACCCGTCGCAACCCGGGCCTGCGCCGCTCGCACCACCGCCCGGAGCGCAGACCGGCGGCTTCTTGTTCCACGACGAGTTCGACGGCCCGGCCGGCTCGGCGCCGGACCCGTCGAAGTGGGCGGTGTCGTCTCGTCGCACGCCGATCAAGAATCCGAAAGGTTTCGATCGGCCCGAATTCTGGGGCCAGTACCGCGATAGCCGGGAAAACGTGTTCCTCGACGGCAATTCCAACCTCGTTCTGCGAGCCACCAAAGACGGCAATAAATACTTCGGTGGCCTGGTCAGTGGACATTGGCGGGGCGGCATCGACACCACGTGGGAAGCCCGGATCAAACTCGACTGCCTCACCGCCGGCGCGTGGCCCGCCTGGTGGCTGTCCAACGACTTCCCCGGTCGCGAGGGCGAAGTCGACCTGCTCGAGTGGTACGGCAACGGTGAATGGCCCGCTGGAACCACCGTGCACGCCGACCCGTTCGGCACGGCGTTCGAGACCCACCCGATCGCGGTCGACGGCGGCTGGCACACCTGGCGCGTGACGTGGAATCAAAGCGGCTTTTACTTCTGGGAGGACTACGCCGACGGCAAGGAGCCCTACTTCAGCGTTCCCTCCACCGGCATCGAAGACCTCAACGACCCGATCCGTAAATGGCCGTTCAACGACCCGGACTACAACTTTTTCCCGGTGCTGAATCTCGCCGTCGGCGGCTCGGGTGGTGGCGATCCCGCCACGGGCAGCTACCCGGCCGAGATGCTGGTCGACTGGGTCCGCGTTTTCTGACCTACGCGGGTTCAGCGTCGTGCCGGACGCACTTTGTACGTCGACGGCCACGAATGGCGAGTTTCGTCACCGACCAGTGCGGTGCCCTTGCTGCCGACCTTGACGGCGTACGCCTCTTCGCCGGCGCCGACCTCTCGGTTGGCGTGTTCTTGCGCCAGGTAATACAACTCGTCGATAGTCGCCTCGTGGTAGGCGACGAACGTGGTTCTGCGTTCGATGTCGCCGGCCGCGGCGGTCATCCAGTCCGGCAGCACCCTGGTGGCCAGTGCGCCAAGGCCGAGCAGGGCGAATGGCACGACCCGGGAGCCGAGGTAGCACGCGGGCCCGTGGGCGTCGAGGATCGCTGGAATCGCCGATGACACTGTCATACCGGCGAACACCACGACCCAGATCCTGGTCAGCCGGTTGGTGATCTGGCCGAAGACCTCGCTGTTGGCTACCGACGGCGGCTGATTCGCCGCCGCGTACTCGTGCGGGAACGGCCGGCCGAAGTGTCGGCCGGACACCACCGTCAGCAGTGCCCCGGCGAAGCTGAGCGTCAGACCCCACCGCAGCGCCACCGACTGGCCGGCCAGCAAAGTCAGCGCGGTGACGATCAGAAAGGTTGCACCGGAGCCGATTTCGAGTGAGCGGGTGGCTGTCCTGGTGAGATGACCGGCGGCCAGCCCGACGACGGCGAGCGCGAAAGCGGTCACCGCCGCGAGGAGCACCGGCGCATGGCCGACCAACACCCAATACCCGATCCACGGTGCGAAACCAAACAGAATGCCCACGGTCGCTCAGTGTATGAGCGCCGTCGCGGCGGCATGAGCATCGGGTGTCGTGCGAGTGCACAGCGCCGCAGGCTGCGCAGCGTGCTCGTGACGAATCTCTGCAGCACCTCCTCACGCGACGCCCCGGGCGCTCCCGCGCTGATCAGTTGCCCATGCACGCCGATCAGAAAGAACGCGGCGCTGTCGTAGGGGTCGACGTCGTCGTAGAGCTCACCGCGGATGCGTGCTCGCTCGATCTCGGCCGCCAGCAGCAGGAATGTGGGGTGCTTCGTCCAATTCTCGTCTTTGGGTGCTGCCGGGGAGAAGTACAGGCTGATAACGTCACGGAATAGTGCCGCACCCCAACGCGTCTCGAGTGCCACGACGAGTCTGATGATTTCGTTCAACACTTCCGCCAGATCGCGTCGGGTGTTGAGAAACTGACTGAGTTCCGCGGCAAGATAGTCCTCGTCCCGGCGGATCAGTTCGAGCAGAACGTGTTCTCTGGTCGGAAAGTGAAAGTAAAAGGTGCTCCGGGCGACCCCCGCGGCTTCGACGATCGCGTTGATATCCGCCGAGTGCGCGCCCGCGCGCTGGAACTCCACGATCGCGGCATCGAGCACGCGAGCTCGCGTTTTCTGGCGCTGCGCGTCGCGACCCGTGGCGGTGTCTGGCACAGGACTAGTCTGCCGCACGCGGTCGATTCGCTGACGGATATCGCCTAAAGCCGCACCTGCAGCCGGATTCGGCCATGTCGAGGGGTCGCAGTGCCGCAGCGCGGTGCCTAATTTCATTGTCATCTGTCAGTGAACATGCTAGATCTTTCAGACGCACGTTTTCCCATCCGGCGAGGCAGGGCGGCAGCGATGAATACCCGAGGTCAACGCATCCTGTTGTGGACGGCACCGCCGGCGGTGGCGTTGTTCGTCCTGGCCTACTTCGCGTTCCCGGTGTTCTCTCCGCCGCTGTCGCCGACGTTGACACCCGATCAAGTCGCGGGGTTTTTCCGGGGCAATGTCACCGGGATCCTGGGTGTGTCGGTGCTGTGCAACCTGATCGCATGCTCGCTGGTGCCGCTGTTCGCCGTGACCGCCGTACAGATCTCCCGGAGCAACACATCGAGCCCGGTCTTGACCTACGCATACGTCATCTGCGTCGGCGTCGGTACCACGGCATTAGTCCTGGCCGACTATTGCTGGGGCATGGCCGCTTTCCGGCCCGACCGTGACCCGCAATTGACCAGCCTGCTCAACGACATGGCGTGGTTCTTCTTCGTCGCGCCCGTGGGCACCATCATGGTGCAGAATCTGTGTTTCGCGTTGAGTGTCTATCTCGACGACCGCGCAGATCCGATTTTCCCGCGCTGGGTGACGCACTTCAACGTGGCAACGGTCGCCTTGCTGGCCCCCAGCGCGTTCGCCATTCTTTACCAGGCAGGCCCGCTCGCCTGGAACGGTTCACTCTCCTTCACATTGCGGCTGAGCACGTTTGCCGTCTACATCGTGGTGATGTTCTGGGCCCTGTTGCGAGCCGTCAACCGCCAGGGGCACGAACAGGTGGCGTTGGCATGAGTGCCCACGCGGCCACGGTCCCAGGGTGGGGCGTTCGGCCGGAAAAGTCGTGGCGCCGAAATCGCAAGCTCGATCAGTGGATCGCGTTCTGGAGTGTGCCGTTTTTCTTCAACCTTTTTGGGCTGGTGTTCGTGCCATTGAGTTGGATGATGCCGCCGCGGTCACCCAGCAGCCCTACCCCGCGCATTGTCGACTTCATGCATTCTCACAATTTGCTGATCGCGTGCGTAATCCTCACCCTGGCTTACGGTTTGGCGCCGGTGTCCAATGCGTGCTATCTGATGCAGGTCAAGCGGATGTCGGTCAGCCCGGCGTTCCGCTACTCGATGATGGTGGGCGCGATGACCGGCGCGATCGTCGGGATGCTCTTCCCGATGTTCTGCTTCGGGTTGGGCGCGTTTCGTCCCGGCTACCGCGCGGCTGTCCTGTCGATGCTCTATGACTTTGGCTACCTGGCCTTTATCGGCTCACTGGGCTGCTTCCGCGTCATGTGGAGGGCGTTTGGTCTGGCGATCATTCTCGACGAGAACAACAGTCTGCCAACGTGGTTGGGCTACTACACCATTTGGCAATACCTCACCGAGCTGATGGCGGCCCCGGTCTGGATCGCGAAGTCGGGCCCTTTCGCCTGGAACGGGCTGATGACCTTCTGGTTCGCCATGGTGGTCTACGTCTCGTGGCAGTTCATCGTCTACATCTGCATTTACCGGGCTATCAAGGACCAGCCCGAGAGCGAGCTCGCATGACCGATGTCGCCGACGAGTCGCTTGCGCGCGCGCGTAGTCACGTCCCCGGCGAATCGAGCATGTGGTTTTTCGTCATCGGCGACCTGCTGATTTTCGCTGTCTACTTCGTCGGCTACACGTATTTTCGCGGTGAGCATCAGCATCTTTTCCTGCAGAGCCAGGCTCGGCTCAACGTCGATATCGGTGCGCTCAACACCGTGCTGTTGCTGACGAGTTCGCTGTTCGTCGCCTCGGGCACGGCGGCGGCTCGCGCCGGAAATTCGGTAAATGCCCTGCGCGGCTGGATCACTGCATTGGCCTTCGGCGCCGCCTTCCCACTGCTGAAGCTGTTCGAGTGGATCCCCGAGATCGGTGCGGGTCTGACGCCGGGAAAGAACCTGTTCTTCATGTACTACTTTGTGATGACCGGCATGCACCTGTGCCACGTCGCGCTCGGCCTGGTCATCATGTGCTTCGTGATTCGTAACATCAAAACAGCGGCCAAGCCGAAGATCTCGCAGATCGAGACCGGCGCCACCTACTGGCACATGGTCGATCTCCTGTGGCTGGTCCTATTCGCGCTGCTGTACCTGATGAGGTAAATCCGTGACGTCGCTGATCCGCAGTCCGTTGACGATCGTGTGGGCACTTCTCACCACGGTCACCCTGGTGTCCTCGTCCGTCTCCCAGGACGGCGGCGCCGCCCATGAAAACGACGCGACGGTCACCCTTGTGGTCCTTCTGATTGCTGCGATCAAGGCGTACTTGGTGATTCAGTATTTCATGGAAGTGCGTCGCGCACCGCTCTGGCTCAAGGTGACCACCGGCGGATGGGTGCTCGGGCTTTTCACCCTGCTGCTGGGGTTTTATTTCGCCAGCCAGTAGATCGGCTCACGCGGTGATCTTTTGCGCCAATTCCCAGGCAGTCTCCGCCAAGTCGCGGTAGCGCTGGCGATACTCAGTGGTGCCGGCCCGCGAATCGGCAGCGTTGCCTTCGACTCCGCGGCGCCAAACCCCTGCGGTGATCGAGGCCAGCCGGAACATCGAGAACACTACGAACACCTCGAGCGAGTCGGGTAACTCGCGGCCCGCATGCAAACGGTAACTGTCGAGAAACGACTGCTGATCGGGAAGCCCTGTGCCAGTGAGGTCTTCGCCCAGAACGCCACTTCTGCCATCGGGCCCACCCGGCACGTGATAGGTCACGCAGAAGTACCCGAGATCGGCCAGTGGGTTACCGATCGTCGAGAGCTCCCAGTCCAGCACCGCCACCACCCGCGGCTCGGTCGGGTGCAGCAGAACGTTGCCCAGTCGATAGTCGCCATGGGCGACGCAGGGCGGTGCATCGTCGGCCGGTAGGTGCTTGGGCAGCCATCTCGCCAGCTCATCCATCGCCGGCATGTCCTCCATGCGCGCGGCCTCCCATTGGCGAGTCCACAACGCCACCTGGCGCTGCATGTAACCCTCCGGTCGGCCGAATCCCTCGAGTCCGACTGCCCGCCAGTCCACCCGATGCAGCACGGCGAGCACCTTGGCAAGGTCTTCGTAGACCGCGGTGCGGTGCGCGGGCGTCTCCTCGCGCATCACCCGGTCTGGGAAAATCCGGCCCGGGACATGATCCATCACGAAAAATGTTGTGCCGAGCACTGACTCGTCGTCGCACAGCAGCCGCATCCGCGGAACGGGAACGTCGCTTTCGGCTAGCGCGGCCATCACCCGGTGCTCCCGCTCGACTTCGTGTGCCCGCGGCAGAAGCTTGCCGGGCGGCTTCTTGCGCAACACGTATTCGCCACCGGCGGTGCCCAGATGAAACGTGGGATTGCTCTGGCCACCCTGAAACTGCCGGATCTCCAGTTGACCGTCGAAGCCGGGCAGCCGACCCCGCAGGTAGCCCGCCAGCGCAGCTTCGTCGAAGCGATGCGCAGGCAGTACCGGTACCAGCTCCGCCATCCCGGCCATCGGTGGCTCCTCATCGTCGACTGCGTCAGCGAAAACCCTACCGAGCAGCGGAAGGTTCAACCATGACGATGACCGGCAGGTCAAGGCTCTGGTCAAGACATCGTGCAATCGGCGGGCTCGGTTAGGGTCCGACCATGGACATTTCTTGCGCGTTCGCCACCTCGTCGGACACTCCGGAGCATGTTGTGCTGGCCGAGTCGCTCGGCTACCGACGAGCGTGGCTCTACGACTCCCCTGCCTTGTACCCCGACGTCTGGATGATCCTGACCCGGTGTGCCGAGCGCACGTCGCGCATCGGTCTGGGTCCGGGGGTGCTCGTACCCAGTCTTCGGCACCCGATGGTCAATGCGGCCGCCATCGCCGAGCTGGTCGATCAGGCACCGGGGCGGGTCGCGGTGGCCGTCGGGTCGGGCTTCACCGGGCGGTTCTCGTTGGGCAAGCGGCCGCTTCCGTGGCGCCAGGTCGCCGACTACGTCCGGTGCCTGAAGTCGCTGCTGGCCGGCGAGACCGTCGAGTGGGACGGCGCGATGATGCGGATGATGCACCCGAGCGGATACGGGGCCGGGCGGCCGATCGACGTGCCGATCCTGATCGGCGCCGACGGGCCCAAAGGACTGGCGGTGGCCGCCGAATTGGGCGACGGCGTCTTCTCGGCGGCCGTGCCGCAACCCGAGGCGGTCAATGCGGCCGACTGGCGGGCGTTGCTGTCCTTCGGGACTGTTCTCGAGGAAGGCGAAGAGCTGACCTCGCCCCGGGTGATCGACGCTGCAGGCCCCGGGGCGGTGGTGATGTATCACGCGATGTACGAGCGAGGCGGCGCTGCCGCGGTGGACGGACTGCCGGGCGGGCGGGGCTGGCGGGAGGCGGTGGAGAGCCACCCCGACAATGAACGCCATCTCGCGATCCACGAGGGGCACCTGGTGCAAGCCAATCCGCGCGACGAGCCATACGTGGCCGAACTCGTACCAATGGCCAGCGCCGCGGCGCTCACGGGAACCGCCGAGCAGGTGGCGGACTGGGCGCGCGGGCTGGCTGCGGTCGGAGTCACCGAAATTGCCTACCAGCCGGCGGGATCCGACATCGAGCGCGAGTTACGCGCCTTTGCATCTGCCACCGGCATCGCGGGCTGAGGAGCACAGCACCGTCGGTCGACGCCGAAATCGGCTATTTCGAGGCGATTTCGTCCTGATACTTCTTGGTCATGTGCGCGACGGCGTCGTTCTGCGACTGTGCGAGACCCTCGCGTACCTCGCTGGCGCGCGTGGCTGCGTCCAGCGTCGGCTGCGCCTGGCCCTGAAAATGCGGCATCACTTCGGCAGCGAACAACTCGGCGGACCGCCTGGTTGCCGCGGGATTCGCCCACTCGTGGCCCATCTGCAGCATGCAGCCGAACCCGCCCGACTGGTCCCACATCCGTTGCACCTGTTCGCGGGCCTGCTCGGGGGTTCCGATCACGCCGGCACCGTTGCCGTTGATCACGTCGATCATCTCGTCGACCTGCTCGCCGGGCATGGTCATCTGCGGGAACGCGGCGACCTTCTGGAAGTACCTGAACCACGGCGCGAGACCGAATCTCACGTCGTCGCGGGCCTGCTTTTCGGTCTCGGCCACATGGAACGGGCTGACCAGGGTCCAGTTCTTGCGGTCGACGTCGGTGCCGAATACCGAGGCGCGCTCCTCGACGATGTCCCAGTGGTACTGCAGGGCGTTGAAGCCGTCGACGGTCAGCGTCGCACCGATGGACAGCAAGCCGATGCCGTGCTTGCCGGCCAGTCGCGCGCCCGTCGGCGAGGCGACCGCGGCCACCGCCAGCGGCACACCACCACCGGAGTACGGGGCAAGCTGTAGTCGGGCGTTATGTAGTTCATGCGTAGGTGTTTTCGCCGAAACAGTCTCGCCGCGCAGCAGCCGCACCACGATGTCGAGGTTGGTGTCCAGCAGCTCCCGGGTGTCGGTCGGCGTCAGACCGATCATCGACGAGTCGCTGGGCAACGAGCCTGGACCGACCCCGCCGATCACCCGCCCGTGGGTGAGGTGATCGAGCATCATCAACCGGTCGGCGACCCAGAGCGGGTTGTGGTAGGCCAGCGAAATGACGCCGGTGCACAGCGTGATCCATCTGGTCCGCTCGGCGGCGGCGGCGATGAAAATCTCGGGCGAGGCAATGATCTCGCTGCCCGCGGAGTGATGCTCGCCGATCCACGCTTCGTCGAAACCCAGCGCATCGAGGTGTTCGACGAATTCGAGATCCCGCCGCATGGCAAGCGTCGGGTTGGTCCCGGCGCGGTGAAACGGTGCGATGAAATACCCAAACCTGAGCTTGCCCATCAACGATCCCCTAGTGGTCGAATTGCTTCGACCCTAATCCCGTTGGCGCGTTAGGACTCAGGAGTTGACGCCCCCGACCTGCAAAGAATTCGTGGTGCGGCCTGGGCGCGGAATCAGCCTCGCCGGGACAGCTGCGCGTGGATGAGCGGAGCGATTTTATCCGCCATGTACGCATGCCCGGCATCGTTGGGGTGCACGCCGTCCGGGCCGATCAGTTCGGGCCGACCGACGAACCAGCCATCGCTGATCGGATCGATGAACGTCGCTCCGGCATCATGGGCCTGACCGCTGAGAATGTCCCGGATGTAGAGGACGTCCAGCGGCGGGTCGGAGTCAGTCCACGGCGGACCGATCACGAGCAACTTCGCCGCCGGCGCGATCCGGTGGGCCAGATCCAGGGTGTCGTGCGCCATGGCCGTCATCTGCATCGGGTCGACGCCGTGGTCGTTGCGCGAACCGAAGAACACCACCAGCGCATCGTCGGGATGAACCGCGCGATTCGTCAGGTCCTCAAAGACGCTGCCGTGGTCGCCGCGGACGACGTAACCGGCCCGGCCCTCGGAGGCGACTTCGGGCGCGACCTGGACGCCCTGGTGTGCGAGCGTCAGCCACGTGCGGTTGGTCCAGGTGTTGGCTCCCCTGCCGCCTTCGTCGGTGCCCGTCGTGTACGAGTCACCGATCACCGCGACGTGATCGATCGGGGTTCCACGGGCGACATTGCGAAACGACTCCGGCGCTACGGGACTGCTCGTTACCAGTCCCGCTGCCAGCGCGGACGCGACAACCACCGTGGCTACTTGACTCACCGCTACCCGCACTGTCCACCACCTCGGCCGCTTATCGTGCCCGTATCAGCGGCATAGCAAAAGCACTACGACAAATTTAGCGGTCGACGCGGTGTGTCCGGCTGGGCGCCGTGCGCGGGTCAGTCACCGCCGGTGCATCCCCCACTGTGTCGACGGGCGCGGGACACCTAAGGCGGCGCGCCACCAGGATCGTACTCGATGAGCGTTGTGGCGCAGTATCGCTCGCGTCAATTCGCGCTGCTCAGCCCGCGCGCGCCGAAACGGACTTCGGCCGTCCTTCGTGGGCACCGTCGATCGCCTGCAACATTCCGCCCGCGCCCTGCCCCGGAGAGTCCGCGTCGACGACGGGTCGACCGTCGCCGACCATTCTGCGCATCCAGAGCCGCGCCGGGTCTTCAACCACGTGGTAGAGCACGGCCGCGCTGCCGAAGGTCACCGCCAATACCGTGGCCAGCAGCAGCTTTCCGTCGCTGCCCAACATCGTCAGCTCGAACTGTTGCGCCGTCCAAATCCAGGACGTGTGGACCAACTCGTGGACCATGTAGAGGCAGAACGAGATCTGCCCGCCGTAGACAAACGGTCGAGTGGCCAGCACCGCCGGCAAGCCGCCTGTGCCGATCGCCAGGGTCAGGACCAGCGGCACGAACAAAATGTCGACCAGACCTCCGGTGTCGGAGACACCGTGCAGCGGGTGCGCATCGGAGAAGTACAGGAACCCCACCACGCCGGCGATCAGCAATCCCGCTACCACGCCGGCCACCCGACGTTTCCGATCGGTGAGCTGCAACCGGCTGACCGCGGCGGCGACCAGTGCCCCGGCGGTGAATTGCATGACGATACGCGGCAACCAACTCCACGGCGTGTAGAACTGGCCGGTCACCAGCAGCGACATCACCGGGGGCAGTGACGCGGCGACAGCCAGCCAGACCAGGTTGCGCGCCCGGGTCGCTCGGGCCATCCGGAAGATCACCAGCACCAGCAGGCCGAACAACAGGTAGGCCAACCACTCCGCGCTGATCGACCATGCCGGGCCGTCCCAGCTCGAGTCGTCAAAGAACGGCTGAAACCACAGCTGCGC